>NZ_BBLT01000003.1:0-300000 GCF_000775915.1 Sporocytophaga myxococcoides | reverse complement strand
TCATTCAAAACATCATTGGAAGGACGGAAAAAATTAGTTGACTTTTCCTCTACCTCGAGTACTGGCTTCTTCTCCGGCTTAACTCCAGCCCCTCTTATTGACACTACCTTTTTCAGTAAATCAAACCAAAAAGGTGCCCCAAGTGATAGTGCTATTGCTGTAATTACCAATCCCCAAAAATTCGAACCCAAGGGATTAAGGGCATGATAAGGCAACTTAGCTTTTAATGTAAATCGCCAAAATCTTATTTCACTATCCGGAAGATTATCCCAACCAATACCCATCACCATATTTGCACTATCAGCTTCGGCCAGCAATGTCTTGTATTTTGCGGGTTGGGAGTCATAAAATTTACTATTTAGAATATAATCTGAAGACTGAGAAGAATCACGGGACTGCAGTGCCATTGATATCACTTTATCCCTTGCAGTCTTATCTGCAGAAAGCTTTCTGGTAATCGCGATACTGTCAACATTAAACATGATGGCGATAACAAATCCGACAAGGAAAAGTATCCATTGAATCTTTCGTTTGTACCATCCACTTGCCCTGTCCATAGTAGCATCAAACCAGCTTTCAAGCTTCTTCTGAAACAGAAATTCATCACGTCCGGAATCATTGTATAAATTGGTCAATTGCTTCAACGTCTCCTGCTGAATCTGACAGGTGTTAAATCTGAAAGAATAATCAATCTGCTCTGAAACTGAAGTTCCTGCACCCCTCTCCTTCAACATATTAATGATAGTTGTTGCAAAATTCTCAGCACTCAGATAAGAAGGTAGCTGGCTTTCTGTAAATTTATGTTTTACTGCTTCAAGTTTTGACAGGTATTTTATTGAGGGATACTGATAAAATTTCTGAGCAAATGTGGCAAGCTTGTTCTTTTCCCTTCCTAAAATTTTCCTAATCAGCAATTTAATCTTAACTCCTAAAGATTCATTCTTAACAAAGTTATCCGTCAACATTCTATTGATGGCTTTATAGAGCACTTGTGATCTCAGGCCGAGCCAGGTAGATACTATTTCTCCAATTACAGTAACAAGGAGACTGTATAATAAATATATGAACACCAGGCCGAGAACTACATCTAATGCAACTGAGTTAAACATTTGGTTGAAATTTAAAAATGTTAAAAATTATTTTAAGGACTTGTTAAAAATAGCACTGAACTCTATCGCCCCTAATACGCTCAAAATCAAGCTTAAAATAAAGAAAACTTTAAGTATTTACAAAAAAAGATTTATAAAAATAATTACTTATTCCTCCAAAATATTTTACAATGATTCGTCCCTAAAATCAATTCAGCTTTGCAATAACTTTTCTTATATAAAACATATTTGCCCAGAATATCCCCAAGGCAAGTAAAAAGCCACATACAGCCTTTGTTGTAGAAGAACTCAATAATAAAGATGTTACGGGAGAGATAAGCAACATATCTCCGATAAGGACTATGGGGATAAGAAAGAATATCCTATTGGATTTGTTCATACAATGATCTGTTTTTAAAAACTACTCAGTGAAAACACCAGGATACTGTACCATTCCTGCTGCATCATTTAAGGCATTTTCTTTTAATTGCAATGCCATAAATACTTCATTCGGCACATCAAATGGACATTTAATATTCCATCTTGAAGCATCCACAAAACCAAATTTTTTATAGTACTTCGGATGTCCTAAAACTATAACGGATTCAAAATCTAATTCTTTTGCTTTTTCCAGACCATATTTCATAAGCCTTGACCCGATGCCATGGTTCTGCACTTTGGGGAGCACTGAAAGCGGAGCCAATGCGAGTGATTCTTTAGTTATATTCCCCTCAATTTTCACTTTGGTAAAGAGAATATGACCAACTATTTGATTGTCTGATTCAGCAATAAGTGATAATTGAGGAACAAAAGCCTCTGTGTACCTGAGCTTATGCACAAGTATATGTTCTTTTTGATTAGAAAATTCAGCATTGAGAAAAGCTTCCTGAATAAGATTTTCAGTAACTGAATAATCATCTTTAACTTCTTGTCTGATATTCATACATACAGAGGCATATCATTTCAGCAAACAAGCTACAAAAAAAGCACGAAAATTTCGTGCTTCATTCCATAATGATAAAGTCTGCAGAGATTATTTTACAGCTTCAATATACATCAAGTCATTTTCTGTATCACAGATTACAATAGCTTCCATATGACCATTGGATATGATCTGATAATAACCATCAGAGTGAAAAACATTATAATCCCTTCCTGAGCCATATTCCAGGGCTTTGGTACGAATGTCTTCATTGAGGCTTCGTTCCGGGTTGAAAATGATGGGTCTTCCATCAAGAAACTTGCTTTTCTCAATTTTAGTAAGTTGCTTTAATGACGCCCTGCTGATCGGTAAATTATTCTGAAGCCTGAAGCCATTATTAGGTATTTTCACAATAGCTATCATGTGCCTTACTTTTTCTGTCGTCTTATACTCCTGATAGAATTGATAAACAACATCGTACTTCTCATTAAAATTGAACGCTTGTAATATCTTGTTATCAGGTCTTTTCAACTTTGTAATGCCCTCATTTTTAAATGAACATCCAGTGAGAAGTATTAGAAATAAATAACTAATTACAAAAATTAACCTCATATTAAACACCATAACCAAATCCATACTAAAAATGGCTGCCGATTCCTGCGTACACAATTACACCATGCATACTACATTCATGAGCCAGTTAACGCTGATTAAAATAATAATTCTGCCTCGCAGAGCAAGTTTAAACGGTATAGCTCAACCTAAGTTTCACTTAAGATTGTATATACAGATTAAAAGACGTACAACAAATTGAGGCAGTACATATTCAATTGATTATTAGTCTATTTTAATTCTAGCAGTTTCTTATAAACCGTGTTGGCTATTTCATTCTGTCTGGAATAAAACTCATTAATTTCCAGTTTGCAAAACTCTTCCACACATTGAACATAAAGATCTGCAACAGCTTCACTTTCTGTCTTTGTAAAATTCATCAAATCAAATATTGCAACATATAGGTCTGTATAATAATAGCCGGAGGTAAAACCAGCCTCTTGCATACAAGCAAGTAATTTATTTGCTCTTAAGTCCGCTTTTATTAAAAATAGTATAAGATTTTCAGAGTCAGAAATCAATGTATCCATAGCTGTTGTAAAAAATACTGATACAAATCTAAAAAAATATTTGAGACAACAAAGTTTTAAAATTTAATTTTCAACTAATTAATTCTTTTTTTACAAGGGCACCCAAAACAAGAGGACGTTAATCGTGAGAAAATCTCATTTATACAGGAGAACTTTCTCGCAATTAACCATAAATTCTAATCAAGAAAATAAAATATAGCAATCTGAACACAAGTTGATTACCTTCATGTCGGGCTGAAGCCCTTGCCCCTCCTTATAAATTTCCAAGTATCCCATTCATTTTTTTGTATATTAGCAAGAACAAAAATTAATAATCTATGAAATATATCTACGCATTAATTATTCTATTTACATCGACAAGCATATTTGCTCAACAACAGTTCTTAAACAGTGATTTTGAAAATTGGACGCATTATACTCTGAACCCTCCATATACATCTTATGACCAAGTTAATAACTGGGCTTCAGGAAACGACCTTTTGACTTTCGCTCCTGCTGTTCAGGCTCCTACAGAAAAAACAACAGATGCTCAGAGCGGGACTTATGCCGTTAAATTAACTTCAAGAAGTGCTAATACCTTGTTTGCACCAGGCAACTTATTCCTTGGTACCTTTCAACTGGATCTCATGAATATCCCAGGCAGCGCTAAATTTGGAAAACCATATACAGACAAACCATCTGGTTTTAATTTATATTACAAATATAGTCCTGTAAATGACGACTCTTGTTCTATAGAGCTTTATCTGTTCAAATGGAATTCTGTAAGTAACCAAAGAGATACCATTGGATCTGGCTATTTTAAGACAAACCAAACAACTAGTGACTATACCTTACTTTCGGTACCGGTAACATATACATCTGAAGTAACCCCTGACTCTGCTACAATGATATTCTCATCAAGTGCGGGATATAAACAACTTAAAGGCCAGGCTGGAAGCACCTTATACATTGACAATCTATCACTTGATTTTATAACCCTTTCGACAACAAGTCCACTGGCAAATACAGGAGCAACTTTATTTCCAAACCCGGCAAAAGATATGATTCAGTTAAACAATGCTCCTTTCACATCTGGCACAATGTATTTCTATAACAGTCAGGGGGCAATAGTTTCAACCAAAGTTTGGAACAGTGCATCCTCCTCCTCAATTAGCATCTCTGACCTTGCTCCAGGATATTATACCTGCAAAATTGTAAGTGAGGAACAAAAATCATTTTCAACAAAGCTTATTATTACTCAGTAAATAAAAGAGGTTTAAATATGCCTATAAACAAAGAACTCCGGCAAGCCGGAGTTCTTTGTTTATCACATATAATAGCACAAAAAACTATTTCTTCAGATCTTCAGCTTTTACTCCAATGTGCAACTCATTTAACTGGGCATCACTGATAGGAGATGGAGAATCGATCATTACATCTCTTCCTGCATTATTTTTTGGAAATGCAATAAAGTCTCTGATAGAATCTACACCACCAAACAAAGAACATAATCTGTCGAAGCCAAATGCAATACCACCGTGAGGAGGAGCTCCGTATTCAAATGCGTCCATCAGGAAACCAAACTGAGCTTTTGCTTCCTCAGCAGAAAATCCAAGGATCTCAAACATCTTTGCCTGAAGATCTTTATTGTAAATTCTGATAGACCCTCCGCCAACTTCAACTCCATTGATAACCATATCATAAGCATTTGCACGTACCTTGCCAAGATCTGACTCCAGCAATCCGATATCCTCAGGTTTTGGTGACGTGAACGGATGGTGCATTGCAAACCATCTCTTCTCTTCTTCTCCAAATTCAAGTAATGGGAAGTCTATTACCCAATGGCAAGAATAAGTATTTTTATCTCTCAGGCCAAGTCTCTTGCCCATTTCCAGTCTAAGCTCACTTAATGCAGATCTTGTTTGTTTTGCGTCACCTGATAATATCAAAAGGAGGTCACCCTTTTGAGCATTTAATTTCTCCGCCAAGACTTTAAGATCTGCTTCCCCATAAAATTTATCTACTGACGATTTTATAGTTCCGTCCTGATTAAGTTTCACATATACTAAGCCCTTAGAGCCGATCTGAGGTCTCTTTACAAATTCTGTTATTTCATCCAGTTCTTTTCTGGTATATTCTGAACAACCCTTTGCTGCAATTCCTACGATAAGTTCAGCCTGGTCGAATACATTAAAACCCTTGCCTTTTGCTACGTCTGTAAGTTCAACAAACTTCATTTCAAAACGTGTATCAGGCTTGTCATTTCCATAGTATTTCATAGCATCCGCATATGTCATTCTTGGAAATGGAGGTAAATCGATGCCTTTAACTGTCTTAAACAAATGTCTGATCATTCCTTCAAATGTATTCAGAATATCTTCCTGAGTGATGAAAGACATTTCACAATCTATCTGGGTAAATTCCGGCTGACGGTCAGCTCTTAAATCTTCATCTCTGAAACATTTCACAATCTGATAATATCTGTCAAACCCCGAAACCATCAATAATTGCTTGAAAGTTTGTGGGGACTGAGGCAGTGCATAAAACTCACCAGCATGCACTCTTGAAGGTACTACAAAATCCCTTGCTCCTTCCGGAGTCGACTTGATAAGTACGGGAGTTTCAACTTCAAGGAAATTAAGACTGTCCAGGTATTTTCTTGCTTCAATCGCAATTCTGTGTCTTAGTTCAAGATTTTTTCTGACGATATTCCTTCTAAGATCCAGATAGCGATATTTCATTCTTAGATCCTCGCCCCCATCAGTTTCGTCCTCAATAAGAAAAGGAGGTAATTTCGCAGGGTTTAAGATATTAAGATCAGAAACTTTTATTTCAATATCTCCAGTAGGCATTTTGTCATTTTTAGCAACACGCTCTACTATTATTCCTTTAGCTTCCACAACAAACTCTCGCCCCAGATTCCTTGCAGCCTCTACAACATTTTTATCAGATTTACCTTCTTCGAGTATCAACTGTGTAATACCATAACGATCTCTAAGATCAATCCAGATCATTCCACCCTTGTCTCTGATTTTTGCAACCCAACCGGTAAGGGTAACCTCTTTTCCCACATCCGATATTCTTAACTCTCCGCAAGTATGAGTTCTAAGCATAAGAAATATATTTTTTATTAAGCTGCGAATTTAAAAATTAGTTTGTTCCTTTTTAAAGGTGCAGGTCATTATTTTCAGTAAAGGAGTTAAAATAGACCTCCTTGACATTTCACATTACACCCTCCAATCCAATTTCTCAGAAAATTATTTTTGTGATAAAATCATTATCACATAGAAAAGTAAACTAATCAGGCAAAAATTACCGTTAATTTTTAACTTGCACCAAGTTTGTATAACCCATATGAAAATCTTCTCATTTCTATTAATTGCTCTGGTTGCCGGATTTACCGGAAAAGAACAGAAATTGGTTCAGACCAAGCTGGTTGATGGTATCTCTATCGGCCTTCCTAAGGACTTTTATGTAATGACTGACGATGATATTGCTACCAAATATCCTTCGACCAAAAAACCGCTTGCGATGTATACCAACATAGACAGATTGGTAGATTTTGGCCTTAATGTAACCAAATCGAGGATTCCGGGGACTGATCTTTCTGTGATTAAAGATTTTTATAAAGCTACCATACTTCAGACATATGACAAGGTGACTTTTATACAAGATACAATACTTCCTGTCAATGGCAAACGATTAATAGCATTTGAATTTGTTTCAGTATCCGAAGGCACTAAAAAATATTCTTTCATACAATATGCCCTTGTAAATGGGTTTATTTACATATTCAACTATACTGCGCCTGAAAACCTCAGAGCACAATGGCAGCCTATAGTAAGAGAGTCTATGAATACTATTCACATAGAGCCTAAAAAGCTTTATGATGTAGAGCCAGCAAATCCTAAAGAACCTGTTTTAAGGGGAAAGGATGCTAAAGAAGTGCTTAAAGATCAAAACGCAAGAAAGAAAAAAACAAAATAGTGGAGCTTTCGGTTTATAGTGACGCCCATTTTATGAAAGAAGCCTATAAGGAGGCTTTACTCGCTTTTGAAGATAATGAAGTACCAGTGGGCGCGGTAGTAGTCTGCAAAAATAAAATCATTGCTCGTGCTCACAACCAGACAGAAAGACTCAGCGATGTAACTGCACATGCAGAAATGATTGCGATTACTTCAGCTCAAAATTTTCTTGGAAGCAAATATTTAAATGAATGCGAGCTTTATGTAACACTTGAACCTTGTGTTATGTGTGCAGGAGCACTATATTGGAGTCAGATGAAGAAAGTTATAATTGGAGCATCAGATCCAAAACAAGGCTTTTTAAAAACCGGGATAAACCTGCTTCACCCTAAAACTGAGCTGGTAAAAGGTATTATGGAAAAAGAATGCAGCGGACTGCTTGTTGAATTTTTCAATAAGCTCAGAAATTAAATTAAATTTGAATTAACTTAATCAATTAAATAACCTTAATAAAATAATTAATATGGCATTTGAACTTCCGGCTTTACCATATGCACCAGAGGCATTGGAGCCACATATTGACAAAGCTACTATGGAAATCCACCATGGAAAGCATCATCAGGCTTATGTTACAAACCTTAATAAAGCTATTGAGGGTACTGAGCTGGC
Organism: Sporocytophaga myxococcoides; assembly: GCF_000775915.1. Taxonomy (NCBI): domain Bacteria; kingdom Pseudomonadati; phylum Bacteroidota; class Cytophagia; order Cytophagales; family Cytophagaceae; genus Sporocytophaga; species Sporocytophaga myxococcoides. The sequence goes on along the minus strand of NZ_BBLT01000003.1, from coordinate 292,235 downwards.
AACTAAATCTTTGGAAGAAATTCTGAAAAATATCAGCAAAGCAGCTCCAGCAGTTAGAAACAATGGGGGAGGACACTATAACCACTCTTTATTCTGGAAACTTCTTTCTCCGAAAAGTACAGGCAAACCTTCCGGTGAACTGGCAGCTGCAATTGATAAAAAATTCGGTTCTTTTGATAAATTTAAAGAGGAATTTAACAATGCAGGAGCTACAAGATTTGGTTCAGGATGGGCTTGGCTTATCGTTACTGATGGAGGTGAGCTAAAAGTAACTTCTACTCCAAACCAGGATAATCCTTTAATGGATGTTGCTGAAGTAAAGGGATTCCCTTTATTAGGACTTGATGTTTGGGAACATGCCTATTATTTAAAATACCAAAACAGAAGACCTGATTATATCGGAGCTTTCTGGAATGTGGTAAACTGGGATGAAGTAGCTAAAAGATTCAGCGAAGTTTCTAAGCAGGTAGCTGTGAAATAATTAATATATGATCAAAAAAAAAACAGAGGCTTACCGCCTCTGTTTTTTTGATAAATAACCCTGAGATTCAACCTCTATCACTTCGCTTCCTTCATCTCAATTAGCTCAGAATTATTTATCTCATCTAAATTGTCAAACTCCCCGTCATAATAAACTTTAGCCTCCCCGTCTTTCTTCTTCTTCACTTCCATGGCTTCAGTTTCCGTCTCATAGAAATAATCAAACTTGCTGTTGTCTTTCTTCCTTTCATAGTTATACCCTTCCAAATCATCAGCATATTTGACTTTTTTCTCATCCTTCCCTGACTCTTCAGATTTAAACCTTAGATTCTTATCTTTATACTTAACCCGTTTGTTATCTTTATGAGTTTCAGACTCATACTCCAGCTTTCCTCCATTCCATTTAACATGATCATCTTCAGACGCTTTGAAGCTATAAGCATCTTCATCTTTAAGGTAATCCGGTTCAACTATCTGGGATGACTCGTTTTGTAAATACTGTTTATTTTTCAACGAATCTTCGAAAACACATTCGTTAAGCGAAGAAACTACCGTAGTATCACCGCCATATACATAAGCGTATGTCTCCGCATAAGGGTCGACATCACTTTCAGTTCTTACCTGATCAATTGCTCTTGAATAAGCATGATCACTCTCAAGGTAGTCCGCTTCACCTTTTTGCCGAAATTTGCCTCCGGAATTTTCAACCCCTTCAATATCGGCCCTTTTCACCATTCCTTCCGGACAATCCTGAGCGTAAGAAATTGACAGAAATCCCAAGGAAACTGCACAAACCAACAATTTTTTCATCATTTCTATCTTTTATCTCTATCTAATTAAAGAAACGGAACGGAGCCAAATATGGTTCATTCTTTCATATTATATTACATTCCTCAAATGATTTAAAACACTCAAATTTAAGCATTTTTAAAACTTAAAGAGCCAATTTAAAGACTTTGCCTGAGTGAATATTACATAAAAATATCACCTCGAAAAAAAATGGCTATCAGGGAACCGGAACAAAATGGGAGGTCAAATGTTCTAGATGCATCTGCTTTAATTCATTTATTTACAGTTTCAAATTTGCCGGGAAGTTTTAGGGATCTTCCCGGCTTTATTTTTACTCAATGTTAAATTTTTGTTAAGAAATTCTGAAGCGTGTTAGTTTTCCGAATATTTTTAATCAAAGCTGTGGATAATTTTGGCTGAAAAAATTCTCCGAATGCAGAATGTGGACAATTAAGTGGATAAACAACCGCCAAAAAACATGTAACAAGTAATACTCACTTTTAACCATTTTGTAGCATAAAATCTTATACTTTTAAGAAAAATTATGCTGCTTTATGGAATTAAAAGCTACCCTTAAAGAATTGATGGATACTGCAGGAAGCAAGGCTTCTGTTGATGTGGTCCTGAAAAACGGCAACATACTCTTGCGAAATTTCCACATTGTGGAGTTTGATGAAATTAAAAGTTTAATAAAAGGAATAACGATGCAGGAACAATATACTTCCTTAAAAGAAAAACGGAACCCTGTCTATTGCTTTTTCAGAATTAATGAAATTAAAGAAATTGAAATAGCAGAACTAGTGCGAGTTTAATACTTCTTGAATCTTTCCAAAATTATATTACCTCCTCCATTGAGTACCATAAATTGATATGATCTCCTGGGAAAAGCTGTAATATTCATTGAAATAGAATTACAACCCTCTTTCAATTCTTTCCAGAAAGAGGATCTGGTTTCTCCGATAATATTTACAATTCTAAAGTTTACCATACGAACTTCAGAGACTTGAAATTCTATTTCAATTAAGTGATTCCCAAAAATACTTTTACTTAATATCAACTCTGATCCTTTTACTTCCCTAGAAAGATATTTTATGTTAGTAAATATGATCAGAAATCATTACCTCATTATTCGAGTACCATTAAGATTGAATAATTTCTATTCAGAATAAAAAACACGTTTTACCCGCTGCCCTACACTGGTTAATATTTCATAAGGAATCGTCCCTATACCTTGGGAAAGATCATTTAAAGATGGTTTTTTACCAAAAACCACCACTTCATCTCCTTCTCGCGCATTGGTGTCTGTAATATCTATCATACACATATCCATACAGACATTCCCAATTACAGGACATAGTTTATCCTGAACTAGCACCTTTCCTTTTCCGTTGCTAAAGCGCCTGTCATATCCATCCGCATAGCCAATTGCTATTGTACCTATACGAAGATCTCTTTCTGCACGGCCTTTACGACCATATCCAACAGTTTCCCCTTTTTTGACTTCTTTTATCTGGGAAATAATGGTTTTCAGTGTACCGACTGGCTGTAATTGGTCTTGAAACAATCCTCCCGCTTCAATTCCATAAAGTCCTATGCCTAACCTAACCATATCCAATTGAGCTTCAGGGAAACGTATGATACCAGCACTGTTCAAAGCATGTCTCAAAAAATCATAGCCTAACTCTTTCTTCAAATGTTCAGTAAAAGCTTTAAATTTTCTGATCTGAGATTGAGTAAACTCATCGTGAACTCCTTCATCTGCCCCTGCAAGATGGGTAAAAACACTTGCTATTCTCACATTTGTCGTATTCTTCAGCAATAAGACAAGATCCTTAAGGTCCTTTTCTTCAAATCCTAGCCTTCGCATTCCCGTATCCAGTTTCAAATGTATTTTTGCTGCAATATCATTGGCTTTAATAAAGTCAAGATATTCTCTGAGGATCTTGAAGCTATATATCTCCGGTTCAAGGTTGTATTGAAATAATTTATCAAAAGTACTTAGAGAGGGATTCATTACCATTACAGGTAAACTTACTCCATGTTCCCTCAATGCTACTCCTTCATCAGCATAGGCAACCGCCAGATAATCCACTCTGTGAAACTGCAATAGATTGGCTACTTCATAGCTACCACTACCATATGCAAAGGCTTTAACCATTACCATAATCTTGGTACCATGGCTCAATCTTGATCTGTAGAAATTCAAATTAGAACTCAAACTGTCCAGGTTGACCTCAAATACAGTACCGTGAACCTTTTGCTGAAGTTTTTTAACGATCTCCTCAAACTTGAAAACCCTTGCTCCTTTTACAAGAACTATTTCTTCACTGAAATCAGCAGATTGCATATCAGAAAGGAAAGAAGCCGTATCCAAGTAAAAAGAGGATTTAATTCTTATAAGATCTGCATTTCTGCTGAATGTTGGCCCAATACCTATCAACTTCTTAACTCCCTTACTTAATAACAAATCGCCGATTGCTGCATATAAATTTCTTTCATCACGACCAGTTTCCAGCAAATCAGAAAGTATGACTGTCTTTTCTTCTTTCTGCTTCTGCTGATCTAGAAAATTTAAAGCAATGGTTAATCCGGCAAGGTCATTATTGTAAGTATCATCTATAACATAACAACCATTAATTCCCTCCTTGAGCTCTAAACGCATCTCAACTTTCTGAAGCGCATTAAGCCTTGATTGAATCTCTTCTGGTTTCACGTCCAGATAAAGTAATACAAGGATACAATGCATTAAATTTTCGAATGAAGCCTCATCGGAAAATGGAAGGACCAGATTTAGGAAAAGTTTATCATAAACTGCCTTAATCCTCATATTGCTACCGTCAGCTACAAGATCTTTGATTACAAAATCACCAGTGCGTTTATTTGACCAGGTAATATTTTTAACCTCTGGCAATTCTGTCTTTATAAGATTGGCAATATCCTTATGATCCGCACAAGAAAATATTACCTTTGAATGTTTAAACAAGCTCAGTTTTTCCCTAATCTTCTCTTCTCTCGAAGAAAAACCTTCGTCGTGGGCCGGACCAATATTTGTAAAAATCCCCAAGGTTGGTTTAATAACAGGTTCAAGACGTCCCATTTCTCCAGGACGAGAAATTCCCGCCTCAAATATTCCAAACTGGTGCTGTTCATTTATCTCCCATACAGACAAAGGCACGCCTACTTGTGAATTATAACTTTTAGGACTTTTTACAACATTGTAATCCTTGCTTAAAAGCTGAGTAAGCCATTCCTTAACAATTGTTTTTCCATTACTACCTGTAATTCCAATAACAGGCAATGTAAACTCATTTCTATGAAATTCAACTATCTGCTGCAATGCACTTACTGCATTATCCACTAGTATAATATTACAGCCCTGAAAAAGAGTTAAGTCTTGAGGAACTTTTTCAATAATAAAATTTCTAATTCCCTTGTGGTATAATTCCCCCAAAAATTTATGTCCATCGTGATGAACACCTTGAATAGCAAAAAATAAGGAGGAAGAAGGAATACTAACCTTTCTACTGTCCAGAAGGAGGTAGTCAATAATAGAATTTTCAGAGTGGCAAATTAATGAACCTGCCACTACATCCAGAATTTGATTGATTTTGAGCATATCTTAATGAGACAAAGTCCCAACTTCCGAAATTCGTTCCGTCAATCTCAAAATTCTTTTATATAGGAAAATTAAAACAATGCCAGCAACCATTGTAAAAACACCTAGGATTAAGTAGGCATAAACTACATTCGACCCTTTTGAGAAAAAGGGGAATATAAAGGTGATGATAAAAACCATCCTGAATATGGTACTGATCACATTAAACATACTATTCACTCTTCCTGTCAGTTCATTTGGAATTAAATTGAACAAATAAGAGACCCTGAATATTCGTGAACCTGCGTTTGTAAATCCTGTAACCATAGAAATGCCCAAAAACACTAATACACTTTGTGTATAGGAACAAACAAAAAATGCAACTGCAGTCAGAAAGGTTAAGATTATTATAGATCTGGGAATAGGCATTCTGCTCAACAGAGTATTAATAATGATACCTGAAACAAGGGAACCTGAGGCATACAGTAATTCGGAAAGACCAAGAATATCACCTCCTTGCTGCAAATGATGACTGATATAAAGCGGCCTAAGGCTGAATATTTCAACAAGAGTAACTATAAATATAGAATAAGAACACATCCCAAATAATAAAACCAATTTATTACTTACAAGATAATCATATCCGGATTTTAATTTCTCTTTCAAGTCCCCTTCTTCCAGATGAGTTATATCTCTGGAAGGATTATGCTTGATAAAGAGAATCATAATAAAAGAAACCATATAAGTAAGACCATCCATCAGAAAAATTTCGTGGAGCTCCCATTTCTCAATGTGTATTGGAATTTCCAGGTTCAGGAATGGAATAGTCTGCACAGTATCAATACCTTCAAGTAATAAGGCTCCCAATGCTGCTGCACCTATGGAAGTAGATTGTCCTACAATTTCAATATACGATGTAACTTTTGTATAATCCTTGGGATCCGTTATTTCCTGAGCAAACGCATATAAATTGGGGTAGTGAATATGATACCCGAAAAAAGTAATGGTAAATACGAGCATGATTAAGGCTCCGGGCAAAATACCTTCCTTAAAGCCCAAAGAGGCAACAGAAAGAATAATTAAACCTTCAATGAAGTTTGTGCCAAGGAAAACGTCTTTCCTGTTAAATCCATCAACCAAAGCTCCTGCATATAATCCCCAGAATAATGACCCCAATGTTACGGCAGCGAAAAATGCAATAAACAAGGATGACTGATTTTGCTGAGTAAAATACCAGGGAATAGAGAGCATGGATATACCCTGTGCGAACCCTGAGATTCCATTGGAAATAAAGAGTAGGGTTAAAGCTTTCTTATTTTTCAATTTTTTAACTTAATTCGTAAAATTAGAAAAATGGGTATCACAAAAAAAGAAAAAGAGTTCGGTCTTAACGAAATATTTCAGAAAGTTTCTTCTTTTTGTGCCTACCGGGAAAGATCCAAACAGGAAGTTCTTGACAAATTATACGGGTTAGGTGTTTCTCCGGATATAGCGAATATAATAATTTTAAGATTAATCGAAGAAAACTTCCTTAGCGAAGAGCGATATATTCGCAGCTTTACAGGAGGAAAATTTCGACTAAAAAATTGGGGGCGAAACAAAATTAAGTTTACGCTTTCAGGAAAAGGTATTTCAGAATCAGAAATTGAAAAAGCCTTAGACGAACAGATAGATGAAGCTACCTACAGAAAAACCTTAAAAAAACTTCTGGAAAAAAAATTTATGTCGACAAATGAGCCTGATTTTTTTAAAAAACAACAAAAAGTGGCTCGGTATGGAGTTTCTAAAGGATATGAAGGCGAATTGGTTTGGGAAATGGTGCGTGAAATAGCCTCTGAAATTCTTTGACTATTATATTCCTGAGTCTTCCTTGAAATTTGAAAAACCCAGGAATAATTTAATTAAAATCCCAACATTTTAATTGCAGTTATCGCCGCTTCGTCCCCTTTATTTCCATGCTTTCCTCCTGCCCTGTCCAATGCTTGCTGCTGATTGTTGGTTGTGAGCACTCCAAAGATTGCAGGCTTATTGTATTTCAAACTCACTTCTGTTATTCCATAAGCTACTGCATCACAGATAAAGTCAAAATGCCTTGTATCTCCCTGAATAACACATCCTAATACAATCACTGCGTCAATCTCTTCATGCTGGGCCATCCATTGGGCACCCAGACTAAGTTCAAAAGACCCTGGAACCAGCTTTTTAATTATATTCTCCCTTTTTGCTCCATGCTTCAGCAAAGTGTCTAAAGCACCTGCATAAAGCGACTCTGTAACTTCCGAATTCCATTCTGCCACTACCACTCCAAATTTTTTACCTGAAATGTCTGTAATATTCTTTCCTGTATGACTGCTAAGATTTTTAAGTGAAGTTGCCATATTTCAAATGATGTTTTTTAAATTAAAAAGGGATAAGACGAATGTCCTATCCCTTTAATACTTTTATTATTGAATAAATTATTTTGCAAGTTCCAGATCTTGTTCAAAATATTTCTTAGCATCCATTACCTCAGAAGATTTAGGAAAATCCTTTATAATCTTCTCATATTGTTTAGCTGCATCTTCGAATTTTTTTGAAACTTCATATGCCAAAGCCAATTTCATTAGATATGAAGGAGTGTACTGCTCATTCGGCTTATAATCTGAAGCTTTTTTATAGTAAGTAACAGCATTATCGAAATCTTTAAGTTCCATGTAAGCATCACCGATAAGGCTGTATGCTCTTGCCTGAACCAATAAATCATTCGCATTGAATTCTTTCAGATAAGAAATTGCATCCTCAAACTTACCCTTTTTCAAATAAGCAACACCTACATAGAAATTAGCAAGATCTCCGGCATTAGTTCCGCTGAATTCATCAGCTACATCAAGAAGACCCGGGGCATTTGGACCCGAACCTTTAAGAGCTCTGTCAAGAGAATCTTCTTCAAAAGCAAGAACGGAAACGAACATAGCATTTTGCGCTTCTTTATTCTCACTGCTTTTCTGATGATTGTAAAAGAAATATCCGGCACCTGCAAGTATAGCTGCACCAACTATCCCGAATAAAACGGTTTTGTATTTATTTAGAAAATCTTCAGTCTGACCAAACTTGTTTGATACCAATTCCGGATTTTCTGCTACCGGCTCACCTTTGCTTTCCTTTAACTTTGCCATTATTTATATATTAGGCTGCAAATTTACTGTAAAATATTTGTAATGAGGAAGTTTTTTGACCCTTTTCTTAAATTATTCAATTATGAATGGATAATTAGGCTCCACGTAAACATCTTTAAATGCCTCGTCCTCAGAAGGGAACGGTGACTCTTCTGCAAATTTTACGCTTTCTTCAACGATTTCTTTGATTTTTTTATCGATTGCCTCAAGCTCCTGCTCTGTAGCATATTTGTTTTCAAGTATGGTAGCCCTTACCTGCTCAATTGGATCTTTTGCCTTGTATTCTTCAAGTTCTTCCTTGGTTCTGTATTTAGCAGGATCTGACATAGAGTGACCTTTGTAACGGTAAGTTCTGAACTCAAGCAAAGTCGGGCCTTCGCCATTTCTTGCTCTTTCCGCAGCTCTCTCAACAGCAAGGTGTACTTCTTCCACACTCATTGCATCTACCGGCTCAGATGGAATATCATAAGATTCGCCAAGTTTGTATAGTTCCGTTACATTACTGGTTCTTTGTACAGAAGTACCCATTGCGTAACCATTGTTTTCAATAACAAAGATTACAGGTATTTTCCAGGTCATTGCCATGTTTAAGGTTTCATGGAATGCTCCTTGTCTGACAGCTCCATCCCCCATATAACACATACAAAGGTTCTTGGTTCCTTTATACATTTCCGCAAATGCAATGCCTGCTCCCAGTGGAATCTGACCTCCAACTATACCATGACCACCTGCAAAATTTCTTTCTTTATCAAAAATATGCATTGAACCACCTTTTCCTTTTGAACAGCCTGTTACTTTTCCGTATAACTCTGCCATTACTGCGTTTGGTGATGTGCCAAGCGCTAAAGGTATACCGTGATCACGGTATGCTGTAATCCAGTGGTCATCTTTTGTAAGGGCAGTAACCGCACCAAGAGCACAAGCCTCCTGACCTATATATAAGTGGCAAAATCCTTTTATCTTTTGCTGTCCATATAACTGACCTGATTTTTCTTCAAATTTTCTAAGAAGTACCATCTTCTCATACCAGAACAGGTATGTTTCCTTTGAAAATTTTGAAGAGGCGTTTACTTTTGCTTTTGACTGTTCTTTAACACTTGCCATAAATCGTTATAGTTCTAAACGTTCGGATATGCGAAATTAATAAAAACATTCAATTTTCAATAAATAAAATTTACAGGTTGATTATCAAAATTCTACAATTGCATTTCACAAATAACAATCTAAAAACCAGTTTTTTTAACGCATATTGTTTTGACAAAAAAGGAATAACGAAAGTTTCATGAGGATTAAAAATCTAAACTTGTTGAATTTCAAGAATTACGAAGAGGAATCTCTGGAATTTTCTGATGGTGTAAATATCCTGACGGGAAATAACGGATCAGGAAAAACTAATTTACTCGATGCCATTCATTTTCTCAGCATGAGTAAAAGTGCATTTCATAGCTCAGATAATCAGTCACTCAAAAGGGGAGAAAGTTTTTTTTCCGTTTTCGGAACTTTTAATAAAAACAATACCGATTACCTTATTTCAACTTTATTTCAGGCAGGAAAGAAAATATTTCAGGCAGATAAAAAAAATTATGATAAAATCACGGACCACATAGGTCGGTTTCCCCTGATACTTGTAACACCCTATGATACTGACCTGATCAGGGAAGGTAGTGAAGAAAGGAGAAAATTTTTTGATAGTCTTTTTTCTCAAATCGATAAAAATTACCTTCTTTCTTTAATAAGATACAACCATTTCCTCAAACAAAGGAATAGCCTTTTAAAACAATTTGCTGAAAAAAGGTATACAGATTTTGATTTGCTCGAATCTTATGATGAACCTATTCTGGAAGAAGGATTTAAAATTTTCTCTTGGAGAAAAAACTTGATTAAAGAGTTCCTTCCTTTGTTCAACAACACTTATGATCTTCTCACTCACCGAAAAGAGAATGTCTCGCTAACACATCAATCAGATGTGGCGGATCCTGAATTTAAAATCACCTACAAAAATGCCATCCAAAAAGATCTGATTCTGGAAAGAACCACTAAAGGCATTCATAAAGATGATTATCAGTTTCTTATTGAAGGGCAGTCAATCAAATCTACTGGATCCCAGGGTCAACAGAAATCTTATGTACTTGCGTTAAAACTAGCCTCTTACCATCTGTTGTCAAAATACTCCCATACCAAACCATTACTTTTATTAGACGATATTTTTGACAAACTGGACGAAGAGAGGATTATCAGTCTTCTCAAAATGATCGATGGGGACGATTTCGGCCAGATTCTAATTACAGAAGCAAAACTGGAAAGAAGTATGGAATACTTTAAAAACATAAAGAAACAAATCCGTATATTTAACATCTCCAAAGGAAAAATTCTTTCTATTCAGAATGTATAAGAAGCCTGAAAAAATAAAAACTCCTACATCAAGAAACTCTGATGTTGCATCTTTAAAAGACTGCATCGATGATCTTATTAATGTATACAAGCTTCGAGGCAGACTGAGTGAAGCAGAAATTACCGGCAATTGGGAGAAAATCATGGGTAAAACTATCTCCAGCCGAACAGAAGAAATTTATTTTAAAGACAAAAAGTTATTTATAAAAATTAACAGTGCCCCACTGAAAAATGAACTTTCCTTTTCTAAAAATAAAATTATAGAAAAGATCAACGAAGCTGTAAAATCAGACGTTGTTTCTGAAATAATATTTTTATGAATTATTATTAAATAGTCGATACTACTTCAAGTAATTTTTCCTCAGTAAGGGGTTTAGTCAAAAAACCGCTTATCCCCAGCTCTTTCATTCTGGCTTCTTCTTTTGGATTAGCAGTAGCAGTAAGTACGACTACTTTCATTCTGTCCTGAGTACTGATATTCATAGCCTTCAGAGATTCCAGAAATTCAATTCCTGTCATTTCGGGCATATTATTATCCAATAAGATTAGTTCCGGAAAGTATATATCATCAAAAGTACAACAGTGCTTGGCAAGGTAAAGAAGAGCCTCTTCTCCATTGGTTGATTTTTTAACTTTATTTGAAAATTCAAGCTTTTTAATCACTCTTTCGGACAAATAATTAGAGATTTCATCATCATCCACCAATAAAACACAATTCACCTTTTCCATGTAAATTCCCTATTTCTGATAAATTTAAATTTACTTCAGAACATAGCCCATTAAAAATTGGTTTGCTCCTCCATCATTTTTCTGTACCGATGTTGAAAATGCCTGCAGCAACTTCTGAAAAGTTGTAAATGAATCAAATGTCGAAAATTGACCTTATTAAAAACTAATCCAACTATTGATTTTTACCCGCATTGGGATCATATCGAATAAATAAATAAATATATAACACCCTCGCATATCTGAAAACCAGTGGCCATAATAAAATAAGAATTAAGGTATTAACAACCAGAAATGAGTACTCAGGTAGTTTAAGTATAAATTCAGTTAGAATAAAATTAAAGCCGCAAATTGCCACGCATAAACCATAACTCATATACATAGCTCCATAATAAAATCCAGGTTCTGGCTCTGCAGGTTGCCCACAAACCGCACAATTCTTATTCATTTCAGCCATTTTTTTTAACTTATAAGGGTTAGGATCGACAAAAAGATCTCCCTTATGGCACTTGGGGCATTTACATCTAATAATGGACAATAAAACTGACATAGGCTTATATTTTGCATGCAATAATATAAAATGAAATGGCCCTTAAAAAGTGAATGAAATAAATTGCACTAAAATGAAGAATTTATAGCTAGAATATTAAAGCGAAAACTAATCCTGTCGGACAATTCCGACAAGATTAGTTTTTTTATCTGGCAATTAAATCTTTCTTAAGAATTTTGAGCAACTTCTCTTCTGTAAATGGTTTTATCATTATATCCTCAAAGCCAAGACGAGAAATTGAAGATTCCTGACCTGGACTAATGACGCTCGTGAGCAGCACCACCTTAATGTTCTTTTCCAAAACCATCTTCTTAAAATTCTTAAGAAAATCGATCCCATTCATTTCAGGCATATTAACATCCAGGATGATTAGTTCCGGAGTACGATTGATTTGCTCTGTTAAAAAAGTCAAAGCTTCCTCGCCATTCCGTACAGTTTTAACTTCCCTGGCGATATTGGATCTTCTTAAAGTTCTTTCTGTAATAAAGTTGTTGACAAAATCATCATCAACAAGCAGAATTGTGTTAAAGTAGGGCATCTTAGTTCTAGGTCAATTTCTAAAAAAATAACCTAGTTTGTACTAAAAAGTTTTAACACATTCATTAATTTTTCTTCAGTTAAAGGCTTGATGATAAAATCGTTAAACCCTATATTCTTCAATACTTCCAAGTCCTTAGGACTGAATGAAGAGGTATAAATTATAATCCTGGTTTTTTTCTTATCGAGATTTAGTCTTTGAAATGTTTCAATAAATTCGAAACCGTCCATTACAGGCATATTTATATCAAGGAATATAACTTCAGGGAAATCATCGCCTGCAGATTTCAAATATTTAAGAGCTTCATCTCCATTTCTGCAAAATGTAAGATTTTCACAAAGGTCAAGCTTCGTTAGAAGATGGTCTGCAATAAAATTGCTTACATAATCATCATCTACCAGTAGAACATTTTTGAATTTTACCATTGAATCAATTAATGAATCCATTTTACTTTCCTGAAAGATCTTTTACTAATGCAATATACTTTTGCTTTGCCTCGTCCGTACTCATACCCTTAAGATCGCTCCAGGTATTGTATTTGGCAATGCCAGCCAAATCAAAAAAATTGGTTGGTTTCTCTATATTTACATCTCCTTCAGTCGCCTGTTTGAATAACCCATAAAGCTTTAACAGGTTCTCATTAGACTGAGCAGGAAGCAATCGTGATTGCTTAACTGCCTCTTCAAATTCTACTTTTATATCCATGACTTAAAAAAATTTTATTTCTTAATTCAAAAATCATTCTCAAAATATCCGTCTCCATTAATTATGCATTAACTGATTTATGCTTTAATAGTTATCATTTAAGGAAAAAAAATATCAAAATCTTTACAAATAAATTTTCTCGTTTTATACCAAATCATTAATGGAATAATATCTATCTTATAAATTTCTTATCTAAAATTCCCTCTGTTAAAATTATTCCCTCTATTTTTGAATAAAAAACTTAAGTGAAAGGAACTGAAAATATTTTCCAGCAGGAGTCTACCATTCTTGTCACCTGTCCCAAAAGAATAGGTAAATATCTGGCCGAGGAAATAATCGCAGCTGGCTATCCAATTGAGAGTGAGATGCAAACCGGCATTTCAACTAGGGGAACTTTGATAGATTGCATACGCTTGAATCTTGTGTTAAGAACTGCGCATAAGGTGCTGTTTCATTTAAAAACATTCCGTTGCACTCATCCCGATCAGCTTTATTCTTCGACAAAAGACTTTGCCTGGGAAAAGTATTTTTCTACAGAAAGCTATTTTACCATAGTTGCAAATGTTGAGAACGAGACCATCACTGATTCCCGTTTCGGTTCTTATAAAGTTAAAGATGCAATTGCAGACAGGTTTACTTCTCTGTTTAAAAAACGTCCGGATTCGGGACCTGAGAAAAATAAAATAGTGATATATCTGCACTGGAAAAATGATGAAGCTTCTCTATACATAGATACAAGCGGGGAAACCATTGCCAAACATGGGTATAGAAAAAAACCTTTTAAAGCCCCTGTACAGGAAAGTCTTGCCTCTGCATTGATTTACGCCAGCAGGTGGGATAGAAAGTCTACATTTATCAATCCTATGTGCGGAAGCGGTACGCTGGCTATACAAGCCTGCCTAACTGCCTTAAACAGATATCCAGGTCTTTTCAGAAGCAATTATTGTTTCATGCACCTGAATGCTTTTGAAATGTCGTATTATGACAAAGCCAAAGAAGAAATAAAATCTGCAGTACTCAGGAAAATGCCAGCACGTGTTATTGCAACAGACCTTGATCCTCTTGCAATAGAGGCTGCGCAAAATAATGCTGCTACCGCTGGCGTCGATCATCTGATTGAATTTCGTGTATGTGATTTCAGAGAAACCGAAGTGCCTGAAGATGCAGGTGTGATAATGATAAATCCTGAATATGGAGAAAGATTGGGGGTAGACAAAGATCTTGAAGAAATTTACACCGCAATCGGTGACTTTTTTAAGAAAAAATGCACAGGCTACCTTGGATATGTTTTTACAGGGAACCTTGAACTTGCCAAAAGGATAGGTCTTAAAACAAAACGCCGTATTGAATTTTACAATGGCACCATCGATGCCAGATTACTTGAATATGAACTATATAGCGGAAGTAAAAAAATTAACCCGCAACAATCGGACGCTCCGACAAGTTAGTTTTTTAATTCAGCAACTGTAAGGTTGAGATGCTTGAGGATGTCGCATTTTCTGATAAATTATTGACATCTATTGTTCTTACTACATCATCCTGCAATGCTGAAAAGGAGAAACTGCGTATGGAGCATAGCAACTTGCTGTTTGTAATTAATCCTCATGCTGGAGGTAAAAATAAGCTTGAAATAACTTCAGAAATAAAGCAATGCTGTACTGGAAAATCATTATTTCCTTATCTGTATGAAACAACTGGAATTAATGATAAAGAAGAGATTCTGAAGCGGATGGATCATCTAAAACCTGAAGCTATAATTGCTGTAGGCGGAGATGGCACAGTAAATCTTGTCGGAGACTTACTGCTCAATTCAGAGACTGCATTAGGCATTATTCCGGCCGGCTCTGCTAACGGATTAGCGAAAGACCTGAATATCCCTGTAAATTTTGAGGAAGCCCTGGATATTGTTCAGGATTTTTACACCACAAAAATTGATACTTTAAAAATCAATGGTAAAAACTGCTTTCATCTGAGCGACCTGGGGTTTAATGCAAGAGTGGTACACCGATTTGCAGAAAGCAGTTTTAGGGGAAAAATCAGCTATTTCTGGTATGCACTGAAAGAGTTTTTCTCCTATAAATTCTTTGCATATAAGATAAACTCCTCTGAACTGAAAAAAGAGGGCAAAGCATTTATGATGGTACTAACCAATGCCAATAAATTCGGTACAAATATTACAATTAATCCTATTGGCATTATCAATGATGGCTATTTTGAAATAAGTATTATCAAGCCATTTCCCAAAATTTTCGCCCCTTTGATTCTGTTCCGACTGATCAGTAATACAATATCTAAGTCAAAATACTTTATCGTACTAAGGTTGAAGAAAGCAACAATCAGCAACTCCTGGAAAGAATTCTTTCATATAGACGGGGAACCTGTCACTGAAAGAAGCGAAAAGCTGGAAGTTGAAATTATACCTAAAAGTCTAAAGGTCATCCTTCCTGAAACCAGACAATGATTCAATTGTTAGAACATTTTTTTTCTGAATACCAGAAGTCCATCTTCTTTTTTCTTATGCGGTTCAAAAACTTCTAGCCATGTTTCGTTCTCATAAAATGAAAGTTTGAAGAAACCTTTGTGTGCATGAGTAAAAATGGCATGGGAAGCTTTTTGCACATGATTCACCTTACTTCCTGCCCCGCTCACAATAAAGTGCTGATTGTTTTTATAAATATACTGCAGATTATGATCATGACCTGCTGCATAAATAAGGTTGTCGTATTTCTTAAAAATGTCAATCAATCTCCTCCTTAATCTTTTATAAAGAGGGTGTGACATATCTTCTTTAGATCCGATATACCTTCGGTAAATAGGATATAAAGATCCTGCAACAGGCAATGGCAAATACAATTTCTTATTGGCATCTGTAAGAGGAAAAAGATGCTGCTTCATAGAAAATCGGCCTCCATGCACTGCAAAGCTATAAAGCGGATGATGCCCCAATACAACAATTCTTTTCGAACTATTCCTGGCAAGAAGGTCCTCCAGAAGAAGAAAAAATTCATGCTCATTATCTACAAGACAACCTTCCCTTTTCCCAAGAGGTTTATGCCCTCCATGGACCCACCATTGGGTATTTAGAACTATGAATGTTAGTTTATCATTAACCGAAATTTCATATGGACCAGGACATCCATTTCGTGGCAAATAAACTTCTTTGCTGCTAAAAAAACTTTCAACATATTCTTGTTGCCTCATCATTGTTTGAAAGCCGCCTTTCCTGCCTTTCTTCCAGTCATGATTCCCGGAAACAAATACTTTTAGACCCTTGTGATGCTCTACCACATGTAATTGTGCAAGTAATCTTTTTTCTGCAAGCGGAAAGTCTTTATCATTGCTCTCAGGCAAACCTGTTGGATATATATTATCCCCCAGAAAAAAAACACCTGCAGCATCCCCAGCCTCCTTCAATTTTCTTTCCAACAAAGCTAGGGTTGGATCAGGATGTAAAACGGAAGGAGCTCCAGCATCACCAATCAGGAACAATGAATAAAATGGAGGGGCAGAGCTTTCAGGAAAATTTTTCGTCCAGCCATGATGCTTTAATTGGATATGTGGCCGCTTTCTATGTTCTATTGTGAGTAGATAAACCAAAACGGAGGAAAAAATAATAAGGCTTAATATAACAATTATCCAGGTCATGTTGAATTAATAAAAACCATAAATAAATATCAGGGAAAAGAATACAAAGCATGCACCTATTCCCTGACTACCCCACCACATTATTTCTTGTCTTCTGCAACCACTACAATCTCCTTTTTCTCTAAAGGATCTACGGCCGGACCATATACGACTGACCCATCTATGGAAAACCTGCTACCATGACAAGGGCAATCCCAGGTTTGTTCTGCATTGTTGTAGTGTACATTACATTTCAAATGAGTACATACAGGAGAAACCGCATAAACTTCACCATTTGCATCTTTAGCCACAGCAACTTTCTCCCCATTCAGATTCAATATTTTGCCTTCTCCTGGCTCAAGATGATCGGGAGACTGTTCAGAAACATTTCCGAACTTATCAGCAACTAATGAACGGACATTATCTATATTCTCCTTAAAAAAATCAGCCATAGAAGCAGCAATAGTGATTCTTGTAGAATCATAAGCATCATAATACCTATTTGTTTTGCCCTGAATCAGATCACTTATTATCA
Source organism: Sporocytophaga myxococcoides (assembly GCF_000775915.1). NCBI lineage: Bacteria > Pseudomonadati > Bacteroidota > Cytophagia > Cytophagales > Cytophagaceae > Sporocytophaga > Sporocytophaga myxococcoides. Next base: position 275,147 of record NZ_BBLT01000003.1, on the reverse strand, counting down.
AAGCTGCCAGCGGACCATACACTAAACCATCTCCGGCAAATCCTGTAGCTACGTACAGTTTTTTTGAAAATGGACTTTCACCAATAAAAGGAAGTCCATCGGCAGATTCAAAAAATTCAGCAGACCACTTAAAATCTACTGATTTAACATTAAACTTTTTACGAGCATAAGATTCCAGCTCTGTAAACCTCTTTGATGTTTCCTCTACATGACCTACCTTATGATCTGCTCCGCCTACTATCAGATATTTCCTGCCATTGAATTCAGTACTTCTGATATAATGATATGGCTCATCCATATCCCAATATAAATTTCCAGGAGTATCTCCTTCTATTGTAGCAGCTATCACATAGCTCATATAAGGGAAAGCAAGCGTTTGAAGTACATTAAAAAATAAAGGAATATGAGTAGCCATTACAACTTTTAAAGCTCTGATAATTTTACCATTGGCCGACACTGTAAAGATTCCTCTATCTTCTCTGATATCTGTTACCCTCGTATTTTCAAAGATTTCACATTTACTGTTCACGAGATGTTCAGCAAGACCATTAATAAATGACTGGGCATTAAAAACTGCCTGGTTACCAAACTTCAGAGCTTTAGTAACTGAAAAAGGCAAATCTATGTTATCTGTAAGCTCTACAGGTAGATCAACGTAACCCGCATATCTATATTCCGCCTCCAGATCAGCAATTTGTTCAGGCCTATCAGCATACTGATATCCGGTAACCCTTTTAAAGTCACAATTAATATTTTTACTTTTAATTAGTTGCTCAATAAAATCTATCCCTTCAGCCCGACTTCTTGCAACCAACTCTGTAATTTTTTCCCCAAAATCTTTGTATATTTTTCTATACTGGGCATCGATTTGAGTTGTAAGGTGACAACTGGACATCCCGGTAGTTCCGTTACCTATGTGACTTGCCTCAGCAAGTACAGAATGTATTCCGGCATCATTCAGAAGCGTTGCTATTGTTAGCCCAGTAATTCCTCCTCCAATGATTAACACTTCTGTCTCAATATCCCTTTCAAGGGGTTTAAAAACCGGACATTTGCCACTTTCTTCTTTCCAGATTGAGTCTGTATTCATATAATCCCTTCTTTCTATTCTAATATACTTTTAAACCAATCTTTACTACCAATTAGTTTATATTATTGAACACAATGCTGACCAAATGAAACTTAATCAGATAAAAGAGACATGTCTTTATGTAAATGATCTGGAAAAATCCAAAGCATTTTATAATGGTTTACTGGGACTTCCGATAATTGGATATCACAAAGACAGGCACCTGTTCTTGCGTGCAGGAAACTCTGTACTACTTTGCTTTCTTCCAGAAAGTACCAAACACGAAAAAGAGTTGCCACCACATTATGCCTATGGCAAAATTCATGTTGCTTTTGAAGTCCCTGAAGGAGATTATGAACCATGGAAAAAGATGATGCTTGAAAAAGGTATTAATATCATTTATGAAAAGGAATGGAATCATCATCTAAAATCCTTTTATTTTGAAGATCCGGACGGAAATGTGCTTGAAATTATTCCACCAGGCCTATGGCACTAAAACCTTATTAAGGTTATATGTTTTAAACAAAAAAAACAGTTGCTGGTTGAAATTATATACAAGCACAATTTTAATCAATGAAAGCAATCTGGAATGGAAAAATCATCGCCAAATCTGATGATGTAGAAGAACTGGATGGAACATACTATTTTCCTATTGACTCTGTTAAGAAATGTTATTTTATTGAGAGTAGTAAAAAAAGTGTTTGTCCTTACAAGGGCAAAGCACATTACTTTCATATACATGTAGATGGAAAAACTAATGAAGATGCAGCCTGGTATTATCCGGAACCTAATGAGTTTTCTTATATGTTGAAAAACAAAATTGCATTTTGGAAAGGAGTCAAAATCAAAGAATCCGACCACAAGATAAATCTGGAGCTTTTAAACGTGCTTAACAGTTTTTTTTAATTGTTATAACACTGAAAGTCAATTTGATTTAATGGTATTTTTGCAAGTTTTTTTCGATTTAGCCACTTTTTACTTAACATAAAATTTTATTAATGGCCTCTAATGGATAATTTAGCGACAGTTTATCTTTATTCATTAGACATGAGAATAATTGCAGAGATACCACACCACGATTTCAGAATTACTATTTTCGGATGGAATAACAAATATCTCATCAAATTTGAAAAGGGGTCTTATGAACAAACTTACAAAGTAAGTGAAATGGATGTTGCCGGTGATGAAGAGATTAAAAAGCTTTTGGAAGACAAGGGATTTGTAGATAGCGTAATTTCCCGATTCCTTGAAATGAACAAATCTCTTAATGCTGCATTAAACAGACTTGACGGGCAACATTAATTTCAAGTCTTAGTTTAAATATTACCTACAGCCTGCTCTGCTCATAGTAATGCTAGCGATATCTGAAAAACATAAATGGTTCTTTAAATTAAAGGAAGAATCATTTATCATTTTTAAAAATCCTTTTACTTTTAGTCTATACTCTAGAATATAATTGCTGAATACACCATAGCATGTACATGCATGTATTAAAACATTTTTCAAATTAACAGCATAACTATACTCCTACAATATATAGGTCTGTCCCCTTTCAGGAATCTCAACTTTATATCCTTCACTACTAAGTCTTTTGTCAAAGGCTTCCATATTGCCAAGATCTCCGTGAACTAGAAACACTTTTTTTAAAAGATCTTTGGGTTGATACTTCACAAAATTTAATAAATCATCTGCATCTGCATGCCCACTAAAGATATCTGTTCTTGCAATTTTTGCATGTACTGGAATTTCCTTCTTATTCATTCTGACGCTTTTGGCTCCGTTGATCAGTTTATGACCAATAGTTCCTTCTGCACAGTAACCAATAAAGAGAATGGTACTATATGCATTTCGGAGATTGCTGCGGACATGACTTTTAATCCTTCCACCTGTGATCATACCTGAAGAAGCAATGATAATACAAGGCTCCATAAAATTTGCCAATGATTTGCTTTCCTTCTCTGTTTCAATCTGTATCAGATTGTCAAAATCAAAAAGTGAATTATTAACTTTATAAAAGTCTTTAGCTTCATCATTAAGCTGATCCAGATAATCATCATAAACCTTGGTGGTTCTCTTCGCCATCGGACTGTCTGCAAATACTTTAAGTGTTGGAAGCTTTCCTTCCTTGCTTAATTTATTTAACAGGTATAAAAAAGTCTGAGTCCTTCCAATACTGAAAGCCGGGACAATCAGTCTTCCACGCTTTTCAACACAACATTCATATATAATTTTCTCAAGAAGAGTTTCTGGCATATCTTTTCCTTCATGAACCCTGCCACCGTAAGTGCTTTCACAAATCAGAAAATCAACATGAGGCAAAGGTATTGGATCATTCAAAAGCGGCGAGCTTCTCCTGCCTAAATCTCCTGAGAAAGCAATTCGCTTTATCATGCCTGCCTCCTTATATTCAAAAACAGCAGAAGCTGCGCCAAGCAAATGCCCTGCAGGAACCAGAGTTACTGATAAATTATCATTGATAACAAACTTTGTGTTGAAACTTATTGAAATAAAACGATCAAGGCATTTCTCAACTTCTCCTTTTGAATAACCAGACTCATTTTGCCTTTCAGTCTTGTGCTTGAAAATAGTTTTTCCAAAGCTTTTTTTCTTTTCAACTTTGAAATCCAATATACTTGCAGAGTCTTTTAATACAAGTTCGGTTAGGGCAATTGTAGGAGAAGAGCATAATACCTGTCCTTTATACCCACTTTTAAATAACAGGGGAATGTTACCACAGTGATCATAATGAGCGTGAGTCAACAATACCAGATCAAGATCTGAAGGGTTGAAGTCAAATATTTCTACCCCGGGATTTTCCAGATCTTTCCCACAGTCAATCAAAACTTTATATTTATTTTCTAACTCCAGAAGATACATGCTTCCGGTTACTTGTTTTGCTCCGCCGTAAAATGTAATAGACGCCATCCCGCTTATGAATATCTTTTAAATAAGTTTTATGAAACTTAGCCCCTTATCAGGCGGTTGAAATTGTGTAAATAATTTTAAAAGAAAAAATCAAAATGAGTGAACACAGACTGTTCGTCGCCCTTCCTCTGCCCGATCAGACTAAAAAGCTGATAGGTGAATATCAAGCAAATCTCCAAACGCAAATCAAATGGATTCCTAGAGATAATCTTCATATCACACTTGCTTTCATTGGTGAGACATCTTTTGAACGTATTTCAGGAATCAATAGTGTCTTAAAAAAAGTCAGTGATTCTTTTCCCATATTCAGTTTAACAATTAATAATATAAGGGCAGTAAAAGGTTCTTCAGGAATGATCTGGGTAACTTTTGAGGAAAATCAATTCTATACTTCCCTTGCAATATCTCTCAGGGAGAAATTGAATTTAAATGAAAAAAGAAAACCTCTTCCTCACATAAACCTGGCAAGGTTGAAAAAACCAACCTATAGAGAACCCTTGTCTGAAGATCCGAAATTTGAAGCTCACACTATACATTTTACAAAAATCGAGCTATGGAAGAGTGCATTAACACCCACAGGTGCAGAATACAAGGTGATTTCTTCTTTTCCCTTAAAACTAAATGGGGACCATTCTCATTAGTAATGATTTTTCGATAAGTTCTTTTAAGGAGCCTTGAATAGCTATTATCTCAGTTTTATATTGGATAAACCACTATTCTCTGTTTACTTGATGCACTCTACTATCCTTCTTAATGAATTTAATCACGGGTACCTTAGTAATTGAACGAGAAATGACTCCAAGATAGCAGAACATCATTTCAACAGTAATTAGAATAAATTCCAGAATTAACTACCTCATAATTATGAGAAGTAGCATTTAGAAGTTTCGTTTACCACTGATAGCTTTTGATTCACCTTTATTCAATACATATCCAGAATGGCTTATAACAGATGCATGACTTAGGTTTACGAAAACTTTCGCGCATGCTTCTTTAGATAGATGGAATAACTTTTATCTGTACCTGCTGCATTTTATGCAGTAGCTGATGTCGGAAACATTAGACCATGAACAAAGGGGCTCTCATTTAGAGCCCTCATTTCTTTAATTTAGAAGGAAAAATTCGCCCTCAGGAACGCTCTTTTTCTCAATGCTGTTTTATTAATAATAGAATGGAATGGAACTTAAAGGGAAGAAACGTATGAAAAAGGTATTTGTGTTAGTTCTGTTTGCTGTTTTTGGTACTTACGTTGTAAATGCACAGGATGACTCAGAACGAGAGGTAAAGAAAGAGAAAACCGAAGTCAAGTCTGACGGAACTGTCAAAGAAAAAGACGAGGTGGTAACAGCAAAAACTGAAAAGGAAAAGGATCATAAATCTTATGAAGATCGGACCCGCGCAGGCCAGACTGTTGATAATATAGGTCACGGGACTGTTCAGGGTATCCGAGGAGCTGGTAAAGGTATAGGTAATGCCGCAAGTTGGACCTGGGAGAATACAAAACATAATAAAGTAACTAAAAAGATTTTCGACCAACCTGAAAATGCTGAGGAAAGACAACTTAAGATTCAGAAAAAGGCCATGAAAAAAGAACATAAAAAGGCTGAAAAAGAAGGCTTGAGTGAAACTGCATCTTATCAGGATGATGATCAACATGTTGGCGAAAAGGCTAAAAAAGATGTAAAAAAAGGTGCTGAAGAAACAGGAGATGCTGCAAGCAATGCCTGGGATAAAACCAAACATAATAAAGTTACCAAAGAAGTTTTTGACCAGCCCGGTGATGTAGATCAAAAGGATCATGGATCTAAATCCACTAAAAAAGAGGTAAAAACTAAGGATGGCAAGACAACTACCACCAAAGAAAAGAAAACAAAAGTGGATGATGAGGGAAATACTTCAGTAAAAAAGAAAAAAGAAACTAGCAGTAGTAATTAAATTTGATACCATCAAAATAGGCTCGGAACAAAACCCTGTAATTCAAATGCAGGGTTTTTTACATTTTAAAATGCACCGAAATTGTATTAAAAAAGGAGTCAGATTATAAAATCCAATGATAATCACGCCCTTAAAACTTTTTTTATCAATGTGGATATATTCCTTGTATTAATTGTCTTTTTCATATAAAAAATAGTATATTTACCTCAATTCTTAATTGGTCGGGAGCGTCATTAAAGACCTGAAAAGCAATAAATTCTGCTTTTATATTTTTTAACATTTTCCTGTTAAAATTATTATTTCAGTACCTGTTTGAGTTTAAACAAGGGAAAATACTTCTGCACTAAAAAACCAAAAATACATTTTTACTACCACCTTAGTGAAAATCAAGTACTGCACAGGTTCCTGTCTTAGGATGGGAACCTATTGCAGTACCCAATTTTGTCAAATTTCCCAGGCAAATCTTGCGATGTCCCAGAGATTTTATCTTTTCATCAATCAATAACTGCATGACTATATCCCGCCCAGTATCCATTCCATATGAACAGCATTCTCCTTTATATGTTAACTGACAACGTTTTCTTTCATGACCCATCTTACCCGATTTGGCTTGTTCTTTGACAAGACATAAAGCCTCTTTATACATCTCTTCGTCAGCAAAAACAGGGGATAATGGCTCCATTTTCCTTAACTCTTTCAGAAGCGATTTTACATAAGGCGAATTTTTAAGATAATCACCATATTTCGCAGGTGGGGTATAATGCTCTACTTCAAGATCTGCAAATTTTGCAGGATATAATCGGGCAAGGTTCAGTGAAAGAAAAACATCCTTTTCAACCTGTGACAAATAACCTATATCCTTTGCAGTGTTAGCCATTGCCAATTCCTCGTCTGTCCACCCAGAATTTCTAAAGGAAAAAAGACTAAACACAATAAATAATAACCAAACAGATAAATTTTTCATTTTCTCAAATAAATAGAACCACTATAGCCACCTTTCTCAAGATTAGATAGTATTTCACGATTTCCAGATTTTGCAAGCTCAGACCTGAAAATTGCAATTTTCCTAAGATCTCCCATATTGACGTAATATTCCGTAATCTCTCCATTCTTTGGCTTCATCACATCAGCTGAAATAAGGAAATTATACTTATAATCCAACCTATGTTTTCTTTCTCTAGACTCCAACGTATCATACTGATCAAACAGTTGAAAATCCGAATTATTTTTTTTAACAGAATAATAATAAAGTGCATCTCCTACCACTTTGCTTCCAGGTGGAATATTTTCTCTAATGAAAGTATCCGCTAACCGAGGATCTCTTACTTTTCTGCTTACCAATACCTGATCTGCTTTTATAACAGAATAGGAAAGATTAAAAATTAAAACAAAGAAAACAGGCAATGAATAAAGCACATTTAAACCTTTTACACTTGGAACTAGTGACCAGCTATAAAATATAAGAATATAATAAAATGGAATAATAAAAACGGAATAAGGTCCCCAATCATGCACAATCAGATAAAATGAAATAATTGCGATAAGACTTATTACCACAAGCAGATTAAAATAAGTCTTCCCTTGTTTTATCAATCCAAAAGTCAATGCTATAAAAGCAACAAAAATAAGAGGGTATTCATGTCGTGGAATATATAAATTGGGACCTATGTAATGTTCATTGGCTGAATTTGTGACTCCATTAATTGTGAGGTAATAATTGATAAACCCTCCAACTCCTCCAAATCCGGCAAATACCCATATTGGATATATCAATAGAAAAGGCAAAGCCCAAAGAAGAGCTTTTTTAAAATCTTTCCTTTTAAAAATATCTATCAGGAGAAGCACGACTAAAGGTAAAAGTACGACGATTGCTCTGGGAGTTGTTAATAATGACAATACACCTGCACTGCCACTTAAAAGAATATTATTAATCCCTCCCTTCAAAAAGTAAAATATTGCAATAAGACAAAAGCATAATGCGGTAAGATCCATTCTGCCTTGATGAAATGTCAGACTGAAAAATGGGTCTGTAAGAATAGCAATAATCAGGACCTTATATTTCCATGATTCAGCTGGGAAGCTTCTTTTAACAATCAAATAGGTAAGTCTTATACAAAGTAGCCCTGATAACAGACCGACAATTCTGAATTGCCCGATACCAAAGCCAAAGAACTTCATTGATAAACCTGTGAGAAAAAAGTAAACGGGTCCATAAGTTAATGCCGGACGATCGTTTCTCGCATAGGATGCTATCTCAGGAATAAAACTTCCATTAGTTATAAAATTATCTGCAATACTTGCAAAATAAACTTCATCGAACCATGGAAGAGGCTGTATTTCCAGAGTAAAAAGATGATAGGCAATTATTATTAATAAAAAGCCAAAATATAAATAATTGGTAAGACGATTCATTTCTCTATAGAAATATCTTCACTGCTATCTTTATACCAGCCTGCATATTTAATGTAGTTGTTTGCTATCCGGTTAATTATACCTTCCACATGTTCACTACCGGCGTCTTTTACCTTCTTTGCCGGCACTCCCGCATATATGCTTCCAGATTCAATTCTTGTATTTTCCAGGACCACTGCTCCTGCAGCTATGATAGAATTTTTCTCGACATATGCATGATCCATGATTATTGCTCCCATACCAACAAGAACATTATCTTCGAGTGTACAACCGTGAACTATGGCATGATGGCCGATTGAGACATTATTTCCAATGGTTGTTGCTGCCTTCTGATAGGTACAATGAACGCATGCTCCATCCTGAATATTCACTTTGTTTCCTATTGTGATTGAGTTTACATCACCTCTAATTACTGCGTTAAACCATACGGTGCAATCATCCCCCATCTTTACATCCCCTACAATTGTGGCATTTTCGGCTATATAGATATTCTTTCCGAACTCGGGTTTTATTCCATTCAAAGCTTTTATTACAGGCATATTGTCAAATTGTGATTTTGATTAAATATATAAAAAGAAAGTAAAGAGAATAAAAAAACCTTCGGCTTACACCGAAGGTTTTCATATCATAATCAATTTTAAGTTATAGGATATTAAAGACTGTTAACATTAAGCATTGAGACATCTTTAGCCTCAAGCTTAGATTCACCCATAAGGAAAGTGTCCACGTGTCTTGCAGCTTCTCTACCTTCAGAGATAGCCCAAACTACAAGCGACTGACCTCTTCTCATATCTCCTGCAGAGAATACTTTTGGTACAGAAGTCTGATATTTCTCATTACACTTTACATTTCCTCTTTCATCGTACTCAACACCAAGCTCATTAAGCATACCTGAATGTTGTGGATGTAGAAATCCGATAGCAAGAAGCGCCAATTCACAAGGAATGATCTTTTCAGTGCCCGGCACTTCCTGATATTTTGGCATTTTGCCATCTTCAGGAGTACTCCAGCCCATCTCAGCGATTTTTATGCCGGTAAGCTTACCATCACTATCTCCAATGAATTCCTTAGTGAATATTGCCCAGTTTCTGTCGCAACCTTCTTCGTGTGAAGTAGATGTTCTCAGAATCATCGGCCAGTTTGGCCAAGGCATTGTTGCGTCTCTTTCTGCAGGAGGCTTAGGCAATAATTCAACCTGAGTGATTGATTTTGCTTTATGTCTGTTAGATGTACCGACACAGTCAGAGCCTGTATCACCACCACCGATAACAACAACATTTTTTCCTGTTGCCCAAATTTCTTCCTCAGGCTTAAAGGTTTTTCCGCTTACACGGCCATTTTGCTGAGTAAGGAATTCCATGGCAAAATGAACACCTTTAAGATTTCTTCCGGGAATAGGTACATCTCTTGGAATTGTAGAACCACCGGTAAGAACGATAGCATCAAAATCCTTCAATACATCTTTTACCTTCACGTTCTCGCCAACATTAGAGTTTGTTTTGAAAACAACACCCTCTTCTTCCATCAGCTTTACTCTTCTTTCCACGACCCACTTCTCTAATTTGAAGTCAGGAATACCGTAACGAAGAAGTCCACCAATCTGATCAGCTCTTTCAAAAACAGTAACAGAATGTCCTGCTTTGTTCAGCTGAGCAGCAGTTGCAAGACCAGCAGGACCAGAACCGATCACCGCTACCTTTTTATCTGTTCTTTCTTTTGGAGCCTTAGGTTTGATATAACCTTTAGCAAAAGCAACCTCAATGATATTTTTTTCGATTTCTTCGATCGTCACAGGAGGTTTATTGATACCTAATACACAGGCAGCCTCACAAGGAGCCGGACAAATTCTTCCTGTAAATTCAGGGAAGTTATTTGTAGAAAGAAGGATTTCAGCCGCTTCCTCCCAGTTCTTTTCATAAACTGCATCATTGAATTCAGGTATAATGTTGCCAAGCGGACAACCACTGTGGCAGAAAGGTACGCCACAGTTCATACATCTGGAGGCCTGAGTTTCTACCTTCTCAGTTCCGAATTCCAAATACAATTCTTTGTAATCACCGATCCTGTCTTTAGGATCTCTTTTCTTTGGCAGTTCTCTGCCGAATTCCATGAATCCCGTTGGCTTACCCATGTTGTACCAAGACCTCCTTGTCTGTAGTTCCCTTATTTAATTGTTGTTTTCTTTTCAGTAGGACAGCTTTGTAATCTGTAGGCATTACTTTTACAAAGTCTGCAAGCGCACTGTCCCAGTTATTTAATATATTTTCAGCTACATCACTTCCTGTGAAAGTGTGATGATTTTTGATCAGTTCTTTCAGAGAGTCTGCATCTTCGTCAGACATCTTGTCAAACTCCACCATTTCCATGTTGCATCTTGCAGGGAATTTCTTTTGCGGATCGTAAACATAAGCGATACCACCGCTCATACCTGCTGCAAAGTTTCTTCCTGTTTCTCCAAGGATGACAGCGATACCACCAGTCATGTATTCGCAACCGTGATCTCCAACACCTTCGACAACAGCTTTAGCTCCTGAGTTACGCACGCAGAAACGCTCGCCAGCTTGTCCACGGATATAAGCATCTCCGGAAGTTGCTCCATAGAAGCAAACGTTTCCAACGATGATGTTATCGCTTGGATTGAATTTTGAAGATTTATCCGGGTAAAGAATTAAGCGACCTCCTGATAGTCCTTTTCCAAAGTAGTCATTTGACTCACCTTCCAATTCAAACTTGATACCAGGCGCTCCAAATGCTCCGAAGCTTTGACCGGCAGAACCTTTAAATTTATAATGAATAGTTCCTGCTGGTAGTCCTTGTCCATTATATCTCGTAGAGATTTCGTAAGAAAGCATTGTTCCCGCAGAACGATCAATATTGGTAATATTGAATTCACCTGTTACTGGTTTTTGAGCATCCAATGCAGGTTTAGCCTGCTTGATCATCTCAAGATCAAGGATTGCATCAATACCGTGATCCTGCTCCATCTGCTTGTAGATACCCACTTCAGGACCTGCAGGTGCTTTGAATAGGATTGCAGAAAGATCGATGTTCCTATGCTTCCAGTGAGTAATGTTGTCACGCACTTCAAGCTTATCTACCTGACCAATCATTTCATTAACCGTTCTGAAACCAAGTTCGGCCATTATTTCTCTTAATTCACTAGCCATGAAAGTGAATAGATTCACAACATGCTCAGGTTTTCCAGTAAATAAAGCTCTAAGTTCTTTGTCCTGAGTTGCAACACCTACCGGACAGGTATTCAGATGACATTTACGCATGATAATACAGCCAGTGGAAACAAGTGCGGCAGTTGCAACACCCCACTCTTCAGCTCCGAGAAGGGCAGCAATTGCAAGATCTCTTCCGGTTTTCATCTGACCATCTGCCTGAACAACGATACGGCTTCTTAAGTTATTTTTTACAAGTGTCTGGTGAGCTTCAGCAAGACCAAGCTCCCAAGGCAGACCTGCATGTTTGATAGAACTAATTGGAGAAGCACCCGTACCACCATCGTGACCAGCGATAAGAACTACGTCTGAGTGAGCTTTAGCAACACCTGCAGCGATTGTTCCAACACCAGCTTCAGAAACAAGTTTCACGTTGATTCTTGCTTTCGGGTTCGAATTTTTAAGGTCGAAAATCAACTGAGCAAGGTCCTCAATAGAATAGATATCATGGTGAGGCGGGGGAGAAATAAGACCTACTCCAGGAGTAGAATGTCTTACACGTCCGATCCAGTCGTCCACTTTATGACCAGGAAGCTGACCACCTTCTCCAGGTTTAGCACCCTGAGCCATTTTTATTTGTAACTCATCGGCATTAGCAAGATAATAGCTGGTAACGCCAAATCTTCCTGATGCAACTTGTTTTATAGCAGATCTTTCCCAATCTCCATTTGCCTTTTTCTCAAATCTGATTTCATCTTCTCCGCCTTCTCCGCAGTTGCTTTTTCCGCCGATTCTATTCATGGCAATCGCAAGAGTTGAGTGAGCTTCATGAGAAATAGAGCCAAAAGACATTGCACCGGTAGCAAAGCGTTTGAAAATGCTTTCCATCGGCTCCACTTCACTCAAAGGAATAGGATCGTTACTTGATTTGAATTTTAATAAGCTTCTTAATGTTGCAGCTTTATCACTTTGGTCATTGATCAGTTTAGCATATTTCTTGTAAATCTGATAATCTCCGGTTTTTGTAGCCTGCTGTAATAAGTGAATTGTCTGAGGGTTGAATAAGTGGAATTCACCTCTACGTTTCCACTGATAAATACCACCAACCTCTAGCTTCGGATTGTAGACAGGAGTTTCAGGGAATGCAGTTTCATGCTTTAATAAAGCCTCTTTTGCAATTCCGTCTAAAGTAAGACCACCAATTCTTGAAACTGTATTAGTGAAATATTTGTCGATTACTTCCTTGTGAATACCAAGCGCTTCGAAAATCTGAGCTCCCTGATAAGACTGAAGTGTTGAAATACCCATTTTAGAGAATACTTTCAACAAGCCTTCATTAATAGCTTTGATGTAGTTATAGAACAGCTTCTCTTCTGGAAGATCCACTTTAAGAATACTTTTCTTCTTAAGATCTACGATACTTTCAAAAGCAAGATAAGGGTTAACAGCAGAAGCACCGAAGCTGATAAGCGTAGCAAAATGATGTACTTCCCATGCATCTCCGGCTTCAACCACGATTCCTACTTTTCCTCTAAGGCCTTTTCTCATCAAATGGTGGTGCACTGCGGCAGTAGCAAGAAGAGAAGGAATTGCAGCATGGCTGGTATCTACACTTCTATCAGAAAGAAGGATAATTGAGAATCCATCTTCAACCGCATCAGCAGCATATTGGCAAATTCTGTTAAGCGCTTTTTCAAGCGTTCCAGGTTTGTCTTCTGCTTTGAAGAATATATTGATTGTTTTGGTCTGGAAGTAAGCCTGATCCAAATATCTTAACTTCTCAAGGTCCTTATTTGTAAGGATTGGCTGGCTAAGCTCCACTTGTCTGCAATGAAGGGGAGACTCTTCAAGAAGGTTAAGGGAACCACCAACGTAAGACACCAATGACATAACCATCTTTTCACGGATAGGGTCAATTGGAGGATTCGTTACCTGAGCAAACAATTGCTTGAAGTAGTGAGACAAGTGCTGGCTCTGATCAGAAAGGATGGCAAGAGGAGCATCGGTACCCATAGATCCGATAGGCTCTTTTCCCGTTGCAGCCATTTCTGCAATAATTGTTTTAAGATCTTCCTTGCTGTAACCAAAAGCCTGTTGTCTTTTTAACAAAGTACTTTCGTCAGGCTGATGGAATGTTCCAAGAGGCTCCGGAAGGTCTTTAATCTTGATTTTATTTTTAAGCCACTCTTTGTATGGCTTGCTAGTACAGATTTCCTTTTTCAGGTCTTCGTCGCTGATGATTTTACCTTGCTCAAGGTCAACAACGAACATTTTACCAGGCTGGAGTCTTCCTTTTTTAACGATTTTAGCAGGATCTACATCAACAACACCTGCTTCAGATGCCATAATTACAATGTCATCTTCAGTTACGCACCATCTGGATGGTCTTAATCCGTTTCTATCAAGTGTAGCGCCAACTATTTTACCATCGGTGAAAGAAATCGAAGCTGGTCCATCCCAAGGCTCCATAAGCGCGGCATGATATTCGTAGAATGCCTTCTTCTCTTCAGTCATGTCTTTATTGCCGTCCCAAGCTTCAGGAACAAGCATCATCATAACATGAGGAAGGGATCGTCCGCTAAGAACCAAAAGCTCAATAGCATTATCCAGATTAGCAGAGTCAGAAGCGGTAGAATCGCAGATAGGCAGTATCATATCCAGCTCTTCTCTGGTAAAGTATTTGGATTCAAATCCGGCTTCCTGAGCTCTCATCCAGTTAACATTGCCTTTTACAGTATTGATCTCGCCATTGTGAGCAATATATCTGAAAGGCTGCGCAAGTCTGAATGATGGGAATGTGTTGGTAGAGAATCTAGAGTGAACAACCGCAATGGCAGATACTACTCTTTTATTCTGAAGATCAGGGAAGAAAGATCTTACCTGAGCAGTCATCAACTGACCTTTGTAAACAATTGTTTTGTATGACAACGACACAATATGGAAAGCGTCATTGATATTAGGCAGCTGAAAAGTTTCCCTTACGATTCTGGTAGTATAATTTCTAAGGATAAACAGCTTTCGCTCAAAATCGTCGCTTGTTTTGATGCTGTCTGGCTTTTGAACAAATACCTGTTCCATAGTCGGCTCTACAGCTATAGCGCTCGGTCCTATGTCTGAATTGTTTGTAGGAAGTTTTCTGTAACCAAGCAAAGTCAATCCCAATTTCTCAATATTTCTATTCAGAATTGCTCTGCAATCTTCACGAAGCTTCTCATCTTTTGGGAAAAACACAGTTCCCACACCATACTGTCCGAATGGCGGAAGTTTAATTCCGATCTTGACACACTCGTCTACGAAAAACTCGTGCGGAACCTGGATAAGAATACCCGCTCCATCACCCGTGTTATTTTCGCAACCACATGCCCCCCTATGCTCCATTCTTGCAAGCATTTTGAGAGCATTATCAACGATCTCATGGGATTTTCTTCCCTTCACGTTGGCGACAAATCCGATACCGCATGAGTCACGCTCAAAGCTGGAATCGTACAATCCAGAAGTTTCTTGTTCTGCCATTAACCTGAAATTATTTTCCAATAATCTGTATTATGATATTTCTATTTTTAGTGGGGATCTACTTAAATAAAAGCGAGTTAATCTTTACCTGAATAATCGAAAATTGGTTCCAAATCCCATTTCAGGGTGCTGAAAATGGGTCTTTTTATCAAAGTTACCTCAAATTATCCAAGAAAAGACTTACAAATCCCCCCGATTTCTTACATCTATCTTTTGATATCTTTTATCGGCCTGATCAAACAATTTTAAGGCAGTTTTTTTCAAAGACGACTGATTAAATATAAAAAAAAAAAGTTTAAAAAACCAGCAATTTTGGATTATTAAAGCCAGGAAATTTATTTATTCGAAAACAAACAATCTTATTTTGGATTATTCTAATATTTTTTTTAATTATAGTGGCAAGTAAAGCCAGGCTATTAGTCTATTTATTTTATAGGATATGGGGCAAAAAAAAGCACTTTTACAGCAACAAATAAGATCGCGCTTCTATTAAAAAATAGGGCAAAAATTGATTGAAATCTTAAAAATGTTATAAATTTTTCTTCACTACTTACAATTAAAACCCCTACAACAAAGAAAATCTTTTATGAAAATCACATGGTTAATAATTTATGAAAATGGTTATAAGATTTAATGGTTTCCTCGCATTGCATCAGATAGAACTCCAGGACACCAGTAATTGGTCCTGATTTAATTTCAGAAATCTTATCAAATGATATTTGATTTTCTCCATCAACAGAAATAACAATCAGGTTAGAAGATGGTTTAATGGACACCTTTTGAGCAGCTTTACCGGAAATTTTCCTTACTGTATTAAATTCCATATCCAACAAGTATACTTCTTTCTCTGAAACTCTTAGAGAAGGGTTTGAAAATTTAAGCGTTGAAAGATATATCTGCTCCTCCTCCTTTAGTCTTTTTCTGGCAATATTCCATGCACCTGTCTGGTTAAGAGACAGGTTATATTTAATAGATTTTTCCTCCAACTTCGAAGTTTTATTGCCTTTTACCTTGCCAGCTGCTATGTATTCTACCTGATTTTGCAGAAGTTCTTCTCTATAAGGTGTAATCAGGGTTTTAAAGCTTCTTCCTTCGTTATTAGATAAGACAAGCTGGTAAATCTTATTTCCATGGTCTATAAGTTTCAACTGTGTTTTGGTCCATAAAACCTTAAATGCCCAAGAATTCTTCCTTGGATCGATTTTATCATTATTTCCAATATATGCCCACTTGAGGTCCTTAAAATCTTTTAACTCCGGATAATCATCCTGGTCAATTTCTAGGTCAAAAAGAAATAAATCTTCTTTACGCATCCTTACACTAGAGACATATTTTTCATCTCCCACCTCAAAAGCAGTTAGCTTTTCTTTTGAATAATCATTTGAATATTGCCAAAGAAGATTCTCTGTATCAAAATGATAAAACCCATAATCGGAAGTTAGTGGTGCAGAAGCAGTGTATTTTAAATCAATTTTACTTCCTGCCGCAAGAAATACGGGTTTATTTCTAACGAATGCTTTAATTTCAATAACTTCTGCAGTTTCAAGGAGTCTTTCACCTGTCGAATCATAATTCATTGGAAGACCACTTAAAAAAATATCTGCAGCGTTGTCTAGTTGTCTATATTTTATTAATACTCTGTCATTAATCAATTCACCATTTTTATCTACAAAGGCTTTTGCAGGAATGATAATTTTTGTTCCTCTTTGAGAAATGAACTCTCCACCTTCTTCCCCATATATTTCGAAAGTCTCATAAGGTACATTTACTTTTTCAAAAGGTCCTATTATCACCGGCGTCTCTTTCTTTACCAAGTAATAAAAAACTCCGGCCCAACCTAAAAAGGCGAGCAACAATAATAGATACCAATTTCTGACTACTTTTTTCATCTTTTAATCTGGTAGCAATACAAATAACCATCATAACTGCTTATAAGCAGCTCCTTTTTATTATCTCCGTCAACATCGACAAACAATGGAGAGCACTCTGAACCCTTAGAAAAGGAAAATACCTTCTGAATACTTCCATCTATACCCAAAAAAGCAAGTTTACCAGATTCCATGGGCACTATGACCTGACTAACTCCTTTTTCAAAGGCATCCTCAACAATCGGGGTTGCCGTAATTTTCCCTTCTATGGCAGAATACTTAATGTCTCCTGTATCAAAATTCAATACACTTATTCCATTTTCATGACAAACGATCAGTTTATTATCCGGAAGTACTACCGGAAGCGCATCTGAAATCCAATGTGAAAATGCAAACTCAAATTGCTTTTTGCCTGCCTTATCTAACAACAGGATGGATTTCCCTGAAGTTATTCCAAAGTAATTCTTTCCTCTGTATTTAATATTGACAGGTGATTGAGTAGTGCCAAAGAAAAATGTGTTGTATTTCCAAAGCTCTTCCCCGTTTGATCCGTCTATAGCATAAACAATACCATCTTTGGAGGTTACTAAGACATCTAAAACATCATCATTGTCTATATCATAGGTAAGCGGCTTGCACATAAATCCTGAACCATTTTTAAAATGAGCGGCAATACGAAACACAAATCTGTTTTGAGTTTGCTCCCATCCGTTAAAGCCTTCCTGCTTGAAACTCCAAAGCTTTTTACCGTTTACTCCATTATAAGCTGCAATTTCTCCAGTTTCTGTAGCAAAAACAGGATCTTTGACATGGTCGTTATTTATATTGATCAAAGCAGGGGCAGATTCTATGTCTCCAGATGCAGGCATACTCCATAATAACTTTCCGGCAGTGGAGTAACAAAAAATTTCATCATTGTCATTTCCAAAGAAAACTCTGCCATTATGAATCGCAACTCCATTTACGTCTTCATCCCCAAATCCCTCCTTTTCTATATGCTTTAAAATGCTCCCAGTTTTAGCGCTTAAAAAATAAACTCCATTATTCTTATCCGTTACAGAGTAATCTGCATAATGCATTCCATTTGAGCCAACTATTATATTTCCATTATAATAAGTGATATTAGTCCTGTAAGAGGTCCCGCCTATGAATCTTTTCCATTTTAAGGCAAAAAAATCGTTTAAATCCTCAAGCCTGTTAAAGGACGTTTCATTACTGCTTAGCTGAGTAAAAAGGAGTAATAATAAAACCGTTACAATGAGATTCTTTCTCATAGGAGGATTTAAAAAGCCTAATATACTAATTATAAGATAATTATAAAAAACACCCTGTATTTAACCTATTCCTTTTACGCTAAAAAAAAAATCCGGTTTAGAATACCCCAAGTAATTTGCTCTGAACAAGACTATTTGCTCTTGGAATAAGCCTATTATTCAATTCTGGATTTTAAAGATAATAAATTCACGTCACATCTCCTGACTCCTTTGAAAGGGACTTTTCAATAAATTATCCATAAGAAACCCACAATTCCATACCCTTAATACTCCCTCCAACCAGAAAGTCACTTATTAACCTCGAAATGAAAAGAAAATTCACTTAAAAGTACAAGAAATATTTGTTAGGAGCATTTTAAGAGACCTTTCCTATTTAAAAACTCAAGAATAAAAATATTGTTTATTCGTCCATTGCTGAATCCGGAATTTCAGTTCTGTAATGATGCTTTACAAAATTGCACCAATAGCATTCATCTTTATTACAACCTTGCGTAAATTCGAGATTCATAATTTTATCATAGGTACTTTTTATCTGACCTTTAACTATTTCAATATCTTCAGGGAGGACAAAAAGCTTTTCCTTTATAAACTCCTTTTTACTATCCTTCTGAAGGAAATCTATTTCACCGGAAAGCATTTCATAGTTTTTGGATTTATCACTGTCGAGCAGAATTCTGTAAAAAACAATTTGTCTCCAATAGTCTCCTCCATTAGGATCTTTTTCTGATGGTCTGTTTAATTTCTTTTTGCCATTTTCAGGATTGCCTGTCTTGTAGTCTACCACATTTACTTTCTTACCATCAAATTCAATTTTATCAAGCGCTCCGGTAATAGGAACTCCGCTAACTTCAGCATTATTAATTCTATGCTCCACAGCTACTATTCTATTCCATTGACTAACATATTTAGCATAATAATCATATAAAAGCTCCTTCCCAAATTCCAGTCTGCGCTCATACTCTTTGTCTGTAAAATGAGATCTGTGGTTGTACATTCCCACACAAAAGAAGGAATAAAACTCATCTGCTGTCGGGAATTCATTATTTCCGGACTTGCTCATCTTTGAAAACAACATATAAAGGGCACTGTGCATCGCATTTCCAAATCCCATACTTTCACTCCTTGCCGATGGAACTCTTAAAACATTCTCAAAATAAAATGAAAGAGGACAGGACAAAAACTTATTCAAATGAGTAACACTCATTTTGTAGTTTTTCAAAGAGTCTTTCATAAACTCAATATCGGAAAGACTGAGCTCTGCGGGTCTTTCGCTTGCAAGAAGGGAGAACTGATAATCTGAGATTGACTTCTCATTGAGCTCCGGATGCTTCACATTTATAACCTCAGACTCCAGAACCTCTGCAACAAATCTGGACATTTCAAGCTCCTTGCCTGCATTGTCACGAGCGGCATAAGAAATATAAAGATATTCCTTTGCTCTTGTCATGGCAACATAAAAAAGTCGTCTCTCCTCTTCTGTCTTATCTTCCGTATCTGCTTCTGTAAGTGTATCAGGGATTTTGTATGTCTGAGATTTGGCTCTTTGCTTTTCCCAATTAGAGGAGGTACATGAAATTAGAAATACGTGTCTGAACTCCAGCCCTTTTGAAGAATGAGCAGTTACAAAGTTAATACCCTTTTCAGCCTGTATAACTTTGTTGACAGTAAGGGAAATTCCGTTTTCCTTCATTTCTTTCAGAAGACTTAGAAAGGAAGGTAAGTCAAGAGAAGGATTCTTTGCCGTTTCATCTTTTATAAAATCAAAAAATGTATTAACAACCTGCATCAACCAAATCTTATCAGAACTATTCATGATATAACTCATGATACCTCCTTTGATAATGATCTTCTCAAAAAGAGTCTGTAAAGTAATATTGGGAATTTCTTTTATCCAGTAGGACAAATTTTCTTCAAGAGCAGAAATATGTCTGGCAGACTCCAAATTCAGCATAAAAAGTTTTTCTCTGCTACTGATTACCTCTCTCCACGATTCTTTACTCTCATAACATTTGCGTGCAATACGAGCTATATCTCTTGCATTGATAGAGAAAAAATTGTAATGCATGATCTCATACAGAAGGAATTCTGCGGAATGAGGTTTTGCATATTCTTCTGACAAATAAGTAAGAAGAGAAATCAATGATTCTACAAACGGGAGTGTCAGTATATTGGTCTGCTGTCGCACGTTTAATGGTATATTCCTTGTCTCCAGCATGCGTACAAGGTTATCCACTATTTTGTGACTTCGATAAATTACTGCCACTTCACTAAGATCTTCACCTTCTTCATACAGCTTTATCAATTGATTCAGAATGTCTGACTCTTCATGAATCACATTATAATATTCAAGGATATTAACTTCTACTTCAGAGTTCGCAAAAGATCCTTTAGCAAAAAGATCCTTACTCAATCCGTTAATCTTCCGCACCAGCCTTTCCTCATTGAAATTGATAAGCCCAGCAGATGAGTTAAGAATATTCTGAGATGATCTGTAGTTTTCAGTAAGGACTATTGTTTTGACATCTTCTTTAAAGCGATCATAAAAGTCTATAATATTCTTTACACTTGCGCCCTGAAATCTATATATAGACTGATCATCATCCCCAACAGCAAATATGTTCGGCTTGTCCCAATATCCTGTAAGAATATTAAGAATTTCATTTTGTGCGCCATTTGTATCCTGATATTCATCTACAAGGAAATACAAATATTGCTCCTGATAACGGCGAAGTATTTCTTCATTCTTCCTAAAAGCCTCTAAAACCCAAAGAATCATGTCGTTATAGTCATATCGACGCTTCTTACGCATCATGCTTTCAAATTTGGGAAATTCCTGACAAGCAGCTCTTAACAATTCCAGTTTTGCTTCTTCTTCCCTGATCTTATCTTTCTTTAAATCTCCGGCTTTAATCCCTTGTTTAGCATTTGCGCGCTTGTATATAAAATCTTCCCTGAAAGGAAGGCTGTCCAGATATTCTTTGATTTTTTCCTCGATCAGTTCAGGAGTCCAGTTTTCCTTCTTCATCAGGTTAAACAAAACCTGAAGTCTTCTTACCTCATAATAAGCATCACCTGTATAACGCTTTAACGGATTCTTTGGGCCAAGATCATCAATAAGTTCTTTGAATAACAGAATGGACTCAAGTTCAGTAATAGGCTGTAAATCCCTAAAACCAAAATAATCCAGATTTTCCTGAATTACCTGGTTACAAAAAGAATGAAAGGTATGAATGTGTACTTTATATGCCTCCGGGCCAATGAATTTCAGAAGCCTTTTGCGCATAGCAATTGTACCGGCGTCAGTATATGTAAGGCAAAGAATATTGTGAGGACGAGCCTGTGTATCAGCAGAACTGAGGATATATCCGATTCTTGCGGAAAGAATCTGAGTCTTCCCTGTACCAGGTCCGGCAATTACCAGAACAGGTCCTTCGAGATGCTCTACCGCACTTTTCTGAGCCTCGTTTAATTTAGAAAGTTCATCCTGAAAAGATTGATCGAATTGACTGGCCATATACAAATCTAAGCCATATCCATCTTTAAACCGGAATTAAACATTAAAAAAATTTATAATTGTCCAATCGGTTTCATCAATACAAATAAAGAAATTGGTTTAAAAGAAATTGGTTTAAGTGATTAACAATATTTCTAATTGGCCTATGACTTTTTTCAACAGAAAAAATACAAAAAAGGAAAGGTTGCAGCCTCTCCTTTTCAAAATTTACAACATAGTATTTTTTGGAAACTATTAATATATTCCTCCTTCATCTGTAGAAACATTTGTCTCTATATGAACATCTTCGGGGTTAATTTCCTCATCAGGATTACCGAATTTATAATCTCCTTCAGTGGTGGTTTCCATGTCAGGACAGTAACATTGTGCCTTTTCAAAATCATACGGTTCACCGAAAGATTTACCATCAGACCTTTCTAACTGACTACATATCTCAGAATTCACTGTATTTTCACCTCGTTCCTGATCGCCTATCTGAGAAATATCTTCATTTGACTTATCTTCATAATTTTCGGGCCTGTTATATGCCTTAGCCTCTTCTTTTTCATTTGCCTCGCATTGAGGTGTACCTTCCAACTCCAGAGGCTCAATTCGATAAAATTCTTCAGAAGCATTCTCTTCCTGCCCGGGAGATTCGATTATGTTTTCTTCCATGGAATAAATGTCACCCTCAGGAGTAACACCCTGCTGAAACGTTTCATCGAAAGCAGGGTCATAATCAGAATAACAACTAATAGAATTCTCATCCACCTGATAACAAATGAAGGAATCCTCATTTTGTTCATCCTGCGGTGTCTGAGCAAAGGAATTAAATCCCAACCCCAATACAATAATTAATCCCAACAGATATTTCATCAGCATCAATTTTAGTTATCTCATTCCTAACCCGTGAGGAATTTTATAAGTTCCTCCTTAGGATTCCAGATCAGCCCGTTCCTTATCATACATCAGCTGGTCTTCTTTTGCCAGCTCTTTTATCTTGCTCGTTTCACCCAAATAAGGAAAATATTTTGCGCTATAACCAAAAACACCCAGAAAAGCCGCAATTCCTGCACCCTTCCAGACACTTTTACTAGAGCCATATTTGGATATCAACGATTTGTTAGTGGATTTGCCTTTTTCTGCCATAACACATAAATTTTATTCTACTATAAAACAAAAATCCAAAGTTCTGAATTCCCTATGAATAAGGGAAAGAACTAGTAGCCAATTGAATTTTTTCGAATAAAATTTTGTTTTTTTTGTTGTCTTTAAAATCAGTAATTTTAATGGTCGGTCAAACCATCCTAAGCAAAGAAATGAGAGATATTATATTGGATATTAGCCTTTATGCCGAGGCTTATGAAATGATTTTTAAGAAATTGTTGTCGTGGGTTCGGGCTTTTGCACTGATGATTCCAAATTTTATCACAGCAATTCTTATCTTCATAACCTTTAGCCTTATAGCAAAGTTTGTCAAAAAGGTATTACACAGGATACTTTTAAGGACCAGCATTTCAGAAGACATCATTATAATACTTACAAGAATTGTAGCTGTAATCATTATCCTGGTAGGAGTATTTTTCTGTCTCGGCATTCTTCAACTTGAGAAAACAGTTACCTCCCTCCTTGCTGGTGCCGGTATCATTGGTCTGGCCCTCAGCTTTGCTTTTCAGGATCTTGCAACGAATCTTATATCAGGATTTATAATCGCTGTGAAAAAACCTTTTAAAGTTGGGGACCACATTGAAACTAATAACTTTATAGGTACTGTTTCAGCAATTGACATCCGGGCAATCCACCTAAAAACATTTGATGGACAAGAAGTCATTATTCCCTCCAAAGATGTCCTTCAGAAACCAATAAAGAACTTTCATACCTTCGGTGAAAGAAGAATTGAATTTACTATAGGAATATCCTACAACGAAGATCTGGAGAAAGTCGCCAATCTGGCACAAGCCACTCTCGAAAAGGTAACTGGAAGAGATCCCAACAAAAATGTTGAAGTATATTTTGACACCTTAAACGAAACCTCTATTAATCTTATCCTCAAACTTTGGGTGAATCTTGCAGAGCACAAAAATGTATTTCTTGTAAAACATAATGCTATAATAGATATACAAAAGGCTTTTAAAGAAAACGATATCGCCATACCGTTAACAGCAAGAGTTCGTGAGGAATTCTTAGCTTCCATCAATCAAGCTCCTGTATTAAAACTGGAAAAATCTAACCTGTAATCGTCATCTAATGAAATTCGACTTTTTTGATTTTGAAGGACACAGAGGCTGCAGAGGGCTGATGCCTGAGAATTCTACTCCCGGATTTTTAAAAGCAATAGAACTGGGTGTAACGACATTGGAAATGGATGTAGTGATCAGCAAGGATCAAAAAGTTGTGGTGTCACATGATCCTTTCTTCTCTCACGAATTTTGTCTTAAGCCTGACGGATCAGAAATTAAAGAGGAAGAAGAAAGGAATTATAAGTTATTTGCAATGACTTATGAGGAAATCAAAACTTTTGACTGCGGAAGCAAAGTACATCCAAGATTTCCCAAACAGGTAAAAATGCCTGTATACAAACCGCTACTGGAAGATGTAATTGATGCAGCAGAAACATATGCTTCATCACTGAATCATCCGAAGTTATTCTATAACATAGAGATCAAATCTACCATAGAAGGAGACAATACCTTTCACCCACCATATGAAGAGTTTACTGATCTTCTGATAGAAGTTCTTCAGAAGAAACATATTCTGAACAGAACAATCGTGCAGTGCTTTGATCTGCGTCCTCTTCAATATCTTCATAGAACTCGCCCTGATATAACCTTATCCTTTCTTGTTGAAAACACTTTAAGCTTTCAGGAAAATCTTTCAATGCTTGGCTTTATTCCTGCTATTTACAGCCCCGAATATATATTGGTAGATCATGAATTGATGAAGTTTGCAAAGGAGAATAATATGAAGGTTATTCCGTGGACTGTGAATGAAGTTGCTGAAATGAAAAAGCTGATGGAGATGGGGGTTGATGGGTTGATATCGGATTATGTGGATAGGTATAAGGTGATAAAAAATTAATTTAATAAAAGAACATTGAAAGTTTTCATCTCGCATTAAACCTATAGGGTTGTCTGGCTTAAGAACAACCCTATAAGAAAAATTCAAAGATTTAATTTGACGAAAATTATTGGATCACTACTTTTTTATCATATTGATCATTTCCATTCTTAATATTTAAATAGTATAGCCCTTTAGCATAGCCTTCCATATTAACATTAAGCATATTTCCATTGAACATTCCTGATGTGATTGTCATAACTGATTCTCCCCGGCTATTGCTTATCATACCGTAGACATCTTCGGTTAAATCAAAATTACACTGAATAGAAAAAACTCCTGATGTGGGATTTGGCGAAAGTACTAAACCACTCGGAACCGCAACATCAAAAGATTCCTCTGCTATTCGATTGGTTGGAGGACAAGTAACCCAATCAGGAACTTCTGGAGTCCAGCATTCTTCGACAAATGCTTCAAAAGTACTACCATATTCGGCTTCAAAGCCAGGGTTTAATTCAATTGAACCACTGGCTACAAATAAAACTGAGGTTCCTGTATTAACTACTACAGACCCCAAAGTTTTTATCTTCTGATAACCAAAATATTCACTCCAAAGATTGCTTGATGGAATAGGATTTGCCGAATTAAGGCCAGAAAGAGTTATCCATCCAAGGCACTCAGGCATATTAAAAGGATTAGAATAATCAACTCTATCATTCTGGTCCACAAGAGTATAAATGCCCCCTGATATGGGATTTGGAACTGTAATTGTTTTTGTAATCGAAGGGCTCGCAGCTTCCGGATCAAATCCTTTCAATTGTGTTCCATTCGAAGCATAGATGTAACCATCATATGCAAGTTCAAGCTGAGAAAGTCCAAGACCAGAAGAACCGGCGACTTCAGAGACCGAATTGTCTAGCAAATTAAACTTGTATATCTTATTGGTTATTCTTTCAGCGCCAAAAACACTAAGACCATCTCTTGAAAACTCTATACCGGAAAATCCTCCATCCAAAAGACCTGGTATTGAATAATCCTGATATATGTTTTCAGATTTAACTATACGAATTATCGGTTGATTTTCAAATCCAAATGCTACTCCTCCATTTCGAGTAACCTCCAACTCATTAGCTTTACCTCCTCTAGTATCTGATAAATTAAAATCAGACTTTGTAATTCCACTACTAGAAACATCATAATCGTCAATGGCATGTGTCGAACCATCCATTAAAAATAAAACAGAATAATAAGTATAATTATCGTGTCCATGCTTCTTATACCAGTAAGGCGACACAGCAAAAGAAGCATCAGAAGGATCATCAATTGGTATATAATCTCCAGGAGTTGAAGTCCAAGTTCCGTTGGGATTTACTGAAATTTTAGAATAGGTTAAAAAATACTGAGTAACATCCATCCCGTTCTTAATCCCATGCACGACATCATACCCCAAGACATAGTAACTATTACATTCTCCAATTATAGGAATAATCAAACCTTCCTTAAGAAACGGGCTGAAATTCAAAGTTCCCGTTTGACCGGTCCTGCCTTGAATGTCATTTCCCATAATATAAAAACTCAGGTCACCAGCAGTATTGTGTATTCCGTTTGATGCCTCTGTTTTAGTAAGTGCTCCAGTACCTATCAATGAAACGGTAGGAGTTGATGTCGTAAAATCAACCTTATATGGAGGAAAATACCAATATGGATTCTGAACCTGCCCTAATGAGAGAAAGCTCTGGAACGTAAGTACCGCAACCAAGAGGTAAAACGGTTTATTATATATATATCTATTTTTCATAGTGCTTTTCTTTAATATTTTATATTAAAAGTTCGTCTTTACAAACACTATTTCTGAAGCAATTCAAGCTCCTTCTTCATTTCTGCATTCTCTTTCTTAAGCTCAATCATATAAAGAGTCAACTCTTCGATCTTCTTTAATAGTATTGCATCCATCTCTGCTACATCAATACCCTCTTCTTCTACTTTCTTTGCTGATGGAACTTCTGGAAGATGTTTGTTCTCTTTAATAAATTGCTCTACTTCTGCTAGTGGCTTTAACTTATAAGTTGGCTCAAAAACATAGTCTGCCCATCCTGCTGTTGATAGATCACATTTTAATCTCTCGGCTCTTACTCCTCCTCCTTTAACATAAAGACCGAATTCATTCAACGTCTCGTAATTAGATACACTCGCAGGATCCCCGATGAATACTTTACCATTAGGATTTATTGACATTCTTATTGAACCAGCAAGTTGTGATGTAGATGCCCATTGAATTCCCGTAGCCGCCCCATGAGCTCCGCTCTTAAAGGTTATAAAATTAAGACCTCCTTTTATTGTTCCTGCAATGATAGCTCCTCCATTATTGGTACCATCAGAATTTATACCTATAGCATTATCTGTTTGACGCAATGCATTAAAGCCTATATAACCAATACCCCCAGCCAATGAAGCAGCAGAACTGTATGCACCCGGCGCATCACCAAATGAACTAACGCCAAGTGACCCTATTCCCACCCGACTGGAGTTTTTATCAACCTGAAAAGGAGCAGTTATATCTGAACCCGTAAAGTTACCAAAGCCTGCGAACCCATATTTATTTATGGCAAACTGAGGCTTCCATGTAGTTCCATCATATTTTGTAAAATAGTATCCAAAATATGATGTTGTCTGGGTTGGATAAATGCTAAATGACAAAGAACCTGATCTGCTTGCATCATCTTTTCCATAAAACTCGATACCAGGACCATCTGAACTTCCAGTATTACCATAGATCCTATATGCTCCGGTGGTCTTTCCCGCAGCAATATTTGATCCAGGCGTATAAGATGGGGACTGAGCAAATAAACTGCCTGAGCATAAGCATAAAGCTGCCGCTAGAAATTTGATCTTTTTCATTTTGTTTTTTAGTTTAGTTTGAATAATACTTGATAGAATTCATGCACACATAAAAAATTTTCCCTATTTACTTTTTTAATATACCTAATGGAATGATTGGACGATATGGACAGATTTCCAAACTAATTTGCAATTTTCATTTTCAATCTCAAGACAGTAAGACAATTCAAAATCTTAACAGCTTCTCACCCAAATCTTCACTTGCAATCAACTACTTATTTTAGGGATATAAGATTGATAGGAAAAAATTATGTGGACCGAATATTACTTAAATTTTAATGGAAGTATAATTTCTCAACTTATAACCAAAGACTGCTCTAATATACCTTTGCTTAAAGCACTCTTAATTCTAAGGTTAAATTAATTTTGAATCATTTACCTCAACAAAAGTTGAGGCTGCCTTAATCGGCAGCCTCTCAAATGTTAATTGACTTTTACAATCTTTTTATTTACCGTACCCATAGTTGTTTTAATATTTAGCATGTAAACACCATCAGGTAAAGAAGAAATATCCATTTTTGCTTCCAATGAATTTGCAGATTTTATAGATTGTTTAATCTGGCCACTCATATCATTCAAATGAACATCAAGTATCAGACCATCCATTGAACGCACATCAACCATTTGATTGGAAGGAACCGGAGAAACGATGATCATAGATTCCAGGGCATTCGTTGTATATGGATGCTCATGATCATGATCGTCACCCAAAGAAGCATATCTGAAGCACCCAGTATTAAATTCTTCAAGATGGATCTCTGATTCTTGCAAGGTTTCTGTCACCGCTATTCTCGGACTAGACAAAGAGCAATTTGTCTGAATTGTTCCTATCTGAGCTGTAAATGCCCCAGTTGAAGCAGCTACAATATCGGTGTTTAGAAGAATCTCAATATAGTCTCTGGCAGTTATGGTAATATCAGAAGCAAGATTTGCAGTTGCATTGCTAATGATAACGCTTCCAAGGTACTTATAATCACCAGGAGCAATTACACTTGTAAGCGGACCAGACCCTTTCCATACTTCACTATGATATGTCAATGTACCAGCAAGTAAAACATTATTTGTATTCTTAATACATAATTCTGCTGTTGGCTGAACTGTAAAAAAGGTTGGACCAATATTTAATTGTGCAGTTTCATTAAACTCAAGATATGCCTCATCTGCCACAGTGAAAGGGCTAGCCTGAGCAACCGTCAGAGTTGAACCGTTTTCAAAAATAACTTTTGAATTATCTTTAATATTTACAATAGAGGTCATCTCTGTCTGAACTACTGCACCGGATTTTACTGTTAACAAAGTAGGATTAAAAAATTCACCATTTAATTTTGTTATCCTATCCGGTGTGCCAGTTCTATCAATTGTAAGAGTCTTTCCGCTTTTAACCTTTAGATCTATAGCTGCATCCGGAATATCATTAAGTACTAGGTTTCCTGACAATCTTTGATCCCGTTCAATATCAGTGTCATTGTATTTCACTTCAACTGTAATATTTCCACTTCCATCTTTACCAGTAAACTTAATGGAAATACCGTTAAGGTAAATCGGACTCAAAACTTCATTTGTTTGATCATACGTTTGAATATTCGTAACTGCAGGATTATAGCTCATCCCAACCTTTTGATTAAGAATATTACCAAAAGCCATCTGAGAACCTATCCAGTGATCCATATCATAAACGCCACTTCTTTTCCAAACAGCCAAATCCTCACATCTCTTATTGCCTGTTTCTGTGGTACTATTATTATACGATCTAATATAGGTAATTTTATTAGGGTCACTCTCAGTAGGATAATTATCTCTTATACCTGTAATATCATTATGCTGTCCAAAAGGATTGGCAGTTAAGGTATAATCAAAGTAATTATTACCCCATGAGCAAGTTGTTGATGCAGACCCCGTTCTTAAATAATCATAATTTCCAGCAGCATGAAGAGACTTGGTTTTATTGCAATATGAAGGGCTTAATGCGCTCAAAATTGTATTTCGGCTAAATGTCATGTCCTCAACAAACATTAAAACTCCTTGGGGTGACGGATCGGAAGGATTACTACATCCATCATTGTGGAATGCAAGCCGTTCCTCGAAAGGATTCGTTTTAATATGATTTTCCACCCACAGTCTTTGACTTGTAAATGGTAAATCTATCACCATAAAATCACCTGTAGTATTAAAATCCGTTAAAGTATATGTTCCATTCTGGGCTGCAGATGTAATATGCTTTCCTGTTGGAATATCCAACCAACCCAAATACCACTTTTCAAAGGCGTTTGTACTAAAGTTTATGTTATTCTCCATAAAGCCCCATCCTCCTCCTGCAAACAGCATAGATCCATGCACATTGTTTGCATTATTTAAGTGGGGATAGTTTATAAGAGTGTGCGCCAGTTCGTGAATAAACAATCCTTTAACACCATTTTCTACATCACCAAATAAGGCTTTATCCATGGTAAATCCGCAATTACTAACAACTGAAAAACCGGTTCCGGTATAGTTGCCAACTGAAGCATACCCTGCACTACCAAGCTTTCTATAAATGACAACTACATAATCGATTTTTCCATCACCGCTGCCCCAAGTGCTATAATCATATTTGAAATCTGGACTATTTATCCTGTTATCATAACGTGACCAATTAAAAGTGGGATCAGTCAGTTCAATTTTCTGAAACACTTTATAATTATCTGCACTAGTGCCTGAGATACTTACCCTTTTAGGATAAACCTCACCAACAATCCTTAACGGACTTCTGGTAGGATTTAACCTTGAAGCCTGATAAAAGTAATTTGATAATGTTTTATCTGTATTACCAGAAGCAAAATCAGTGAAATCATCGTAAAATAAGTTACTGGCAAATGATGGCAAAGCATCACAGTTAGTTCCTAGGGGCCAAGCCGAACCACCGTTATTCTGATCATTTGAACAATCTCCTTCAAATCCTGCATAGATCACCAGAACCCGCAAATCACCTGAAGGAGTGAATGGCCCTCCATTGGGAGCGTATGATGTCTGCCCATTTGCATAAATTGATGCCAGCAAAAGCATAGTCAGCATCAACATTGAGCTTTTTATAGTTTGATACATAAGTTTAATTTTTAGAAATGAAATTCCTTAAAAAGTTAGAAAAGATTTTGAGTATGAAAATCTTTCATTTATTTCTGAAGCAATTCAAGCTCCTTCTTCATTTCTGCATTCTCTTTCTTAAGCTCAATCATATAAAGAGTCAATTCTTCGATTTTCTTTAATAATATTGCATCCATTTCTGCAACATCAATCCCATCTGCTTCTACTTTCTTTGCTGATGGTACTTCCGGAAGATGCTTGTTTTCTTTAATAAATTGTTCTACTTCCTCAAGTGGCTTTAACTTATAAGTTGGCTCAAATACATAGTCTGCCCAACCGGAAGTTGAAAGATCACATTTGAATCTTTCGGCTCTTACTCCTCCACCTTTTACATAAAGGCCGAAGTCATTTAACGTCTCGTAATTAGATACACTCGCAGGATCCCCGATAAAAACTTTACCGTTAGGATTTATTGACATTCTTATAGAGGCAGCAAGTTGTGATGTAGACGCCCATTGGGTTGCCGTAGCCGATCCATAACCTCCGCTCTTAAAGGTTATAAAATTAAGACCTCCTTTTATAGTTCCTGCAATGATAGCGCCTCCATTATTGGTACCATCAGAATTTATACCTATAGCATTATCTGTCTGACGCAATGCATTAAAGCCTATATAACCAATACCTCCTGCCAATGAAGCAGCAGTACTGTATGCTCCAGGAGCATCACCAAATGAGCTCACACCAAGGGTACCTATTCCTACTCTACCAAAGTTTTTATCGACCTGAAGGGGTGCCGTTATATCCCAACCTGCGAACTCACCAAAGCCGGCAAACCCATACTTATTTATAGCAAACTGGGACTTCCATGTAGTTCCTGTATACTTTGTAAAATAATAGCCATAATGTGATGATGTTTGGGTTGGATAAATGCTAAATGCTAAGGAACCTGATCTGCTTGCATCATCCTTTCCATAAAACTCGATGCCAGGACCATCTGAACTTCCAGTATTACCATAGATCCTATATGCTCCGGTGGTCTTTCCCGCAGCAATATTTGATCCTGGTGTATAAGATGGACTCTGAGCAAATAAACTGCCTGAACATAAGCATAAAGCTGCTGCTAAAAATTTGATTCTTTTCATTTTGTTTTTGGTTTTAAAAAATATTATTGATTGAAATTAAAAACATAAAAGATACTATTGTCTTAAAATATTTTATAATAAAAACCTTAAAAGCTTAGACTAAAAGATAAAATAAATAGACAATAATGCCAAAATTATACATTAAACTACATCACTCCAAATAAAGTAAAAATAAATCATACAAAACCTAACCTTCATCAGAATCAAATTGAATGTCAATACCTATTACCTAAATTATAGTGCGGAGCAAATGATAACAAAATTTTTTGTGTCCTATTGCTATGCAAGTATAATCTTAGCCAACGAAAACCATTTACATTGAAGGAACAATGCTCGTAAC
Source organism: Sporocytophaga myxococcoides (assembly GCF_000775915.1). NCBI lineage: Bacteria > Pseudomonadati > Bacteroidota > Cytophagia > Cytophagales > Cytophagaceae > Sporocytophaga > Sporocytophaga myxococcoides. The sequence goes on along the minus strand of NZ_BBLT01000003.1, from coordinate 242,994 downwards.
TAAAAGTATTAAATCAATAAAGAATTTACGCTCAGCATAAAAATGAAAAGTTCAAGTGAACATGTCAATAACCAATATTGGTAATTTGCTTCAATAGCTCCTGAAATCTAAACGACCCCTATATAAATAAACTTTGTTTAAAATCCATTTAAAACATCAAACTGCATATTCTTGTGATACAATAAAGCTTATATTGAAAAGGTATCGAGGTGATCTAAAACTGTAGAAGTTAAAGACATCATAAAATTATAACTACACTTTCGCTATCCATGATCAATAATTGGGGCCAAAATTATTCATTATCTAAAGTTTTCGTTTAAAAATAATAAATGCTTATGCAATCATGCTATTATTCCCTTAAACTTAGACTCCGGATTATAATTTCGTTCCCGATTAAACTCAAAAAATTTCCCTTCTGAATAATCTTACTGGTTTTAAGGAAAATAGAGCTAAAAGTTATTTCCAGTATCAGAGGAACTGGCAAAAAAAATTTTAATAAATCAGAGCACAAATACAAAATTTATAATTGTGCTCTGTTCTAAAACATTTTACTTGTCAATAAAAGTATATGCCACCAATTTATTCCCAAAGAAAGTCGGAACTAATACCAACTTTTGCTGAGGGACATACCAGATGTCAGCAGCATTAATTTTTTCATCTTTTGTATCAAGTAACTTGCTGACCGTTTTACCTTTAATATAATTGACCTCCCCGTTCCAGTTCGAAATCAAATAAGCACCTTTATTGATTTCAACGATACCATCTCCTGAAGGAATATTCTCAGCGATTACTTCAGTATTTTTCTTATCATAGGAAACATTATAAAACTTACCACCTTTCATATCAATAACCCTTAAGCCATCTTTAAGTGCAAGCAAACCATTCGGCTTTTCAAATACATTGTTTTCAAGCCATAAGCTTGTAGTACCATCTTTTAGAAGATAAATCTTTTTATTTGAAGAATCAGAAATGTATACATTGCCAGAGATATCTGTGGTAATATCATTCAAAAAAACAGCTCCTTCAATGGTAAAAGATTTTTCAATCTTACCAGATAAAATATCTATAACAACAACTTTATTTATATCCGAGACATATAATTTATTTTCAACAATTCCCATTCCTTTAGGCGCATCAAGACCTTTGACCCACTCAAGTTCCGTAATCTTCCCGTCTGTACCGAGCTTGGTTATAAAGCCATTGCCATCATGAACTGATCCGTCTCCATTGATATTGGCAACATACAGCACATTTCTTTTCGCATCAAAGATGACTGATTCAGGAGTTTTCAATACCGCTTCCGTTTCCCATTTCTTTTGAAGAGTTGGCTCTCCGGATCTTGAGTTTACGGTAAATGACGCTGCAACAAACAGCACAAAAGGCAGGAATAATTGTCTAAGATTGAGCATATTAATTTATGTTTAACATTTTCGCCAATCTAAAACATATTTTATGAGAATGCATTAACTTCTCTAAGGCACCTTCATAATTATTTTTTTCCTACAGATAATAAAATATTAAAAAAGTTAAATTATACATATCTTTTATAAAATCACTTTTGCAGCATAATCCCATAATACAATTCCCATTGTCACTGACACATTAAAACTGTGTTTTGTCCCAAACTGCGGGATTTCAAGGCAAATGTCAGTCAGCGCGACCACATCTTCTTCTACTCCAAACACTTCATTGCCAAAAACAAATGCATACTTAGCATTTTTATCAGGCGCAAAATCCTGAAGCATCTGACTGCCTTCTGCTTGTTCCACAGAGGCAATTATATAGCCCTCCTCCTTAAGCCTGATGATGGCATCTGAAGTTTTTGCAAAATACTCCCATGCAACGGAATCTTCAGCTCCTAAAGCACTTTTGTGTATTTCTCTGTGAGGAGGCCTGGCTGTTACTCCACACAAATAAAGCTTTTCAACTTTAAAGGCATCCCCGGTTCTGAATCCCGCTCCAACGTTGTGCATGCTTCTGATGTTGTCAAGAACCAGAACAACAGGGTGTTTGTCAGAACTTTTATACTCATCCACGCTCAGGCGGTTCAACTCATCTAGTTTCAACTTTTTCATATTAAATAATTTATGAGGACACAAAAATAGCCGGGGATTAAGCATTATAAAAATTTCACAGCCAATCAACTCCATATAAGTTAACTTTAAGTGATTGATTATAGTGATTAACAAGCCTTTTCAATGACCAATGATAATTTGGAATAAAAAGTTATTCACAATCAGGAGAGAAAAAAGGAGGAAAACAGCAAAAACCGTAAATTTAAGATTGGAACAGCAAGACCTTTGAGGTTTAAACTGTTCTCCAGCATTGATTTAAATAATTTTACTATGAGTGAAACCAAATCGTTTTCAGAGACACCTCTGATGAAGCAGTATAATGCTATAAAGGCAAAACATCCGGGAGCTTTATTACTTTTCAGGGTTGGTGACTTTTATGAAACATTTGGAGAAGATGCCATTAAAGCAAGCAAAATCCTTGAAATAACGCTGACTAAAAGAGGCAATGGAACAGCTTCTGAAGTAGCACTTGCCGGATTTCCTCATCATTCTCTTGATACATATCTTCCAAGGCTGGTTAGAGCAGGACAACGTGTAGCCATATGCGACCAACTTGAAGACCCGAAAATGGTCAAGGGTATTGTGAAAAGAGGCGTAACAGAACTGGTAACCCCAGGTGTATCTTTTAATGATCATGTACTAGAGGTTAAAAGGAACAACTATCTTGCTTCTGTTCAATTCGGAAAGGACTTTACAGGGATATCATTCCTGGATATTTCAACGGGAGAGTTTCTGACAGCTCAGGGAGATAATTCTTACATAGAAAAGCTTCTGATTAACTTCAACCCATCAGAAATAATTTATTCCAAGGCAAAAAAACAATTGTTCGAGCAACATTTCGGAGATAAGTATAACACTTATTGCCTGGACGAATGGGTTTATTCTTACGATTATGGATACGATCTTCTCACCAAACACTTTGGCACTTCTTCATTAAAGGGATTTGGAGTTGAAAACCTTCCGGAAGGTATCGTTGCTGCCGGCGCTGTATTTTATTATCTCGCAGAAACAGAGCATAAAGAAGTAAAGCACATTGTAAATCTCTCAAGAATTGAAGAAGAAAAATACATGTGGCTCGACCGCTTCACAGCAAGAAATCTTGAGCTTGTATATCCGCAGAATGCAGAAGCAATCCCTTTAATCCAAATTCTTGATAAGACACTTACTCCCATGGGAGGAAGAATGCTTAAGAAATGGATGCTTCTTCCATTGAAGGAGAAGAAACCGATTGAGGAAAGACTAAATGTGGTTGATGCCATGGTTAAGGATGAAGACCTGTTAAAAGGCCTTACCCAGGAGCTAAGACATATTGGAGATCTTGAAAGACTCATTTCAAAAGTAGCAGTGCGCAGGGTTAATCCCAGAGAAATGCTACAATTGAAAAGAGCACTCGAGCACATCAGGCCGGTAAAAGCAATTCTTGAGCAAAGCAGTATTGAAGCTTTAAAGAAACTGGCTGAGCAGTTAAACAACTGCGAACTGCTTACGGAAAAAATAAGCAAAGAAATCAAGAACGATCCACCTGTTGTTACTAACCAGGGAAACATTATACAGGATGGCATAAACCAGGAGCTGGACGATTTAAGAAAAATTGCCTTCAGCGGAAAAGATTACCTCATACAGATTCAGCAAAGAGAAGTAGAACGTACAGGTATCAGCTCTCTTAAAATTGCTTACAACAAAGTATTCGGATATTACCTTGAAGTTACAAATGCTCACAAAGACAAGGTTCCTGCTGACTGGATCAGGAAGCAGACACTTGTAAACGCAGAAAGATATATCACAGAAGAGCTGAAAAATTACGAAGAAAAGATCCTTAATGCCGAAGACAAGATCTTTCAGATTGAGCAGCGTTTATTCAATGAAATGGTGATCTTTGCAGAAGATTATGTACTGCCGGTTCAGCAAAATGCAAGGGCTATAGCTGTGATTGATTGTCTTGCTTCATTTGCACAAACTGCTGTTTCAAATAACTATGTAAAACCAACCATAAACGAAAGTAAGGGACTTGTAATCAAAGAAGGTCGTCACCCTGTAATTGAACAGCAACTTCCTCCGGGAGAGTCTTATGTTCCTAACGATATTTTTCTTGATGACTCAAGTTGCCAGATCATCATCATTACAGGACCAAACATGGCGGGTAAGTCTGCTTTGCTAAGGCAGACAGCCCTTATAGTATTACTTGCTCAAATCGGAAGTTTTGTGCCTGCTTCATCAGCGGAGATTGGCTTGGTTGATAAAATATTTACACGTGTAGGCGCTTCCGATAATTTATCTAAAGGGGAATCTACCTTCATGGTGGAAATGACAGAAACAGCAAGTATTCTCAATAACCTTAGTGAAAGAAGTCTCGTGCTGATGGATGAGATCGGAAGAGGTACAAGCACCTATGACGGGATATCAATAGCCTGGTCAATAGTCGAATACCTTCATAGCCATCCGAAATATAGGGCCAAAACTTTATTTGCTACACACTACCATGAGCTGAATCAACTTGCTAATGATTTCCCGAGAATTAAGAATTTCAATGTTTCAGTAAAAGAAGTCGGCAACAAAGTCGTCTTTATGCGCAAACTTAAAGAGGGAGGCAGTGAACACAGCTTTGGTATTCATGTAGCTCAAATGGCCGGTATGCCAAACCCGGTTGTATTAAGAGCAAACGAAATTATGCACCACCTTGAGAAAGAAAAGGTGAGCAACAATAGTGACGATAAAATTAAAGACATTCCAAAGAACAACTTTCAACTACAACTATTCGAGCCCTCAGATCCGGGATTTGAGAAAGCAAGAGAATTGCTTAAAAAAATAGACATTAATACTATTTCTCCAGTGGAAGCGCTATTAAAGCTTAATGAGATTAAACTCATGCTGACAGAGAAAGAATCAAGTATAAAATAAATATATGACCTCATTCTCTTAGAGATCCCAGCCTGGCGCCTCTAGGAGAATTGTTTCCATTTTCAATACTTTTAACTTGCAGCTTTTTGCTTTCGGCTTAAAGCTTAAAAAGTTTTTTCCAGGTTCCTTTAATCATATTATACTTCAGGGTACTGGGCAAAGCCATCCAGAAATATCGAGTTACATCAACTGCAAAAGATGGCTGCATATAACAATTGATTGCACAGCCTTCGCATTGTTCATACCTGCCTTCTAATTTTACGAGCTTCTGCACCCTATCAGATGTATAGAGGTTGTACAGGTTATCTTCAATATCCAGAGCTTCCATTCCCAGGTGATAACAAGGAAGTAGAAGTTTATTCTCGGGAGAAATTACAATGGTAGTGCTGGCAGCTTTGCAAACAGGATCATCAATATGATTACCTCCATTTTTCCTTAAAGCAATGAATGCCTGATTGAGATAAATTAATTTTTCTGATGCAATCTTTTCAAGACGATCCAAAGCATTATCCGACAGGCCTCCATTAGTATTTACCCCATTATACTCAAACACAGGATTAAGTATAAGCAAAAGGTCATTAGGCAGTGCAAACTTTTTATATACTTCCTCTATCTGATCTATATTTTTTTCAAATACCGTAAACAATATATCAGGCCTTTCACCAATCTCTTTTGCAATTTTTATAGATTCTACAAAGAAATCAAAACATGCTACACCTCTTGAGCTATCATGTTCTGCTTTATGAGAGGAGTCAAGGGAGAAGTGCAGCATATCTATGTTGCCTTTCAACCTCTCTGCATATTTGGGATAAAGAAGGGTATTAGTGGTAACAGTTGTAATAAACCCCATGTCTTTCGCAAGTGACAAAAGTTGATCCAGTTGCTGGTGTAGCAAAGGCTCACCACCAGTGAAATCAATTACTTTCACACCAAGTTTCTTAAGATCTCTGAAGTTAGCTCTTGCTTGCTCAAGTGTAACATATGGAGAAGGTTTTTCCCAGATATCACAAAATGTGCAACTTGCATTGCATCTATATGTGACATAGTAATTACACAAAACCGGATGTGAAATGAGCCTCACTTAAACTAAACTTTTGTATAAATTCTGAAATAAAGGTAAGAAACACAAAAAAAGGTTATCTTTTATTCTTTCCTTTCTTCAGAATTGGCCCTACCGCAATCGTTACAGATCTGTTAAATGGCTCAGGATTATCACTGTCAGGATGTTGGACATTGAGAAAATAGGTTGAATAATCCGGAGTAAAATAACCACCGGTCGTTTCTGCACCCACAGGAGCAATCAAAAATCTTTTTAAATCATCCACTACTGGATTTTTAATGCTTAAATCAAGCCACCAGATTTCATTCACTATTTTGTCTTTTTTTAGAAACTCTTCCGGGACTCTGCCTCGGGTGTTTTTAATGATATCTTCATTGATGACCAGATATGTTTTACCTTTTACCTTCGCATAGGCAATTCCATCCGGATTAGAAAAATGTTTATCTACATGTTTAAAACCTTTGCCACCCGTAATTAACGGCTTGATGGAGTTAGAATAAGGATTGAACTCAAGGACCGCACCATATGGATAATCATATGCACCTTTTTCATTTTTTGTGGCTTGTATATGATTTGCCCAAGTCGAGTTGATCATAACAGATTTATCCAGGTCAATATCATCCTGCCCTGTTTCAGATATATAAATCTTGCCATCAACAAGAGTAAGCCATTCCATTCGAACAAAACTTGTTGCCCCTCTCTGCAAGGCCACATTTCTTGAATCAATCAATGATTTCATATCAGAAGGAAGTCGTATCCATGTCCCTCCGTTTCCATTGGCATTTTGCTGATATGCAAACAACTTCCCTTTAGATAAGTCCCCTGCCCTATCAGCAATAAACTTATAAAATACTGAAGGAGTAAAATCATCTGTTAGGTAAACTGTAACACTGTCTGGCATTATCAAAATGCCTTCATGAGAACATCTGCCCATTGCATACAATTTTCTCAAAGCGGTTTTTGATACCGGATCAATCTCTACAACCCAGCCCATATTCTGATACCTTTTCATTCCATTAAAATCACTTGTATCCCTTGAGCCCCCGCCTTCATTGAAAAGCTCGGCATTAGAACCAGGAGGAAATTCTTCGGCGCTAAGAATGGTCCCCCAGGGAGTCAAAGCTCCGCTACAATTTTTAAATGTTCCTCCAACTTTCGAAAAATCTACAGCATTAAAAGAGCCTTTATTTATCCATCTTCCGTCAATTTTATTAATTTCAAAAATTGTGGCCCCACCTCCATCTCCCAAAGTAGAGTTCGTATCATTTGATTCATGAGAGACAAAAAGGAAGCCATCAACACCATTTTTTCCCTTTGGAATAAAGCAATTATAATCATGTTCGCCTTTTGAAATTGTCTTGGCTCCTTTCACATTTACTACAATTTCCCCTTCCCTGAATAATTGATCATAACGGATACCCTTGGGCAGAACAATACCCAAACCATCATAATCTTTTGCAAGCTGAAAACGCTGGCCTATAACTGGAAAAGAAGTTATCAAAAAAAGTAATAGATTAAGGCCTATTGATTTGTACGTGTTTAGCATTTTAATACTGGATTGAACTAATGAAAATGACAAATTATAAAGCAAATGTTAACCAGCAGTTAGTATTATGTTAATATTAGAAAACAAAAATCACCAAGTAGTAAAACAAGGCATTCAGAAAAATGTTTAATGCATTTCAAAAAGTGGATATAACCTACAATGATATTGATTTTGAACTTCTTTAATAAGAACCTATTCTTAAAAAAAAGTATATTTAACTAAAAACTCACTGAAATCATTAGTAATTCCGAATCTCCTGCATCATTGTCTGTAACTGCAATGGCAATGGTCTCTTTGGATGACTCTGCTTCAAAAATTGAAATAGATTCAATTTTTCCTTTATATAGCTGGCCGTTATCATCAATCTGACCGATCTGGAATTGATTTGGCAGAAGATTATTCATGCCTCCTCTCAGATAGTCAAACTCTCCAAGTTCTAATATCCCTAACAGACTTCCAGCCACCTCACCATCAAGGTAAGCATTGTCTGAATCTTCAGCGCTGGCAGTAAAGTAAAGCCTTTTCTCAAAAACGGAAGCTCCTGAAAAACCGGATGGAACACCTGCGATCTCAGGCAACTGATAGGACTTCACAAAGGGAAAGGGGACCAGTTGCGATCCTTCACACAAATAAGGAATAAACTCCTCCAGCTTGATCACCATTACAGCGTTGTTTCCTTTCCTGTTGGCCCTGTTGAACAAATACAAATGCTGTTCATCAGAAGCTGCAGCTTCCAGGTTAAGCGATTCTCCTCCTGTAATTTCATAATTACTTTGAAGCAATTTATAAAATTCAGTAAGATCAAACTGCTGTACAAAATGGTTCTTGTTATACTTCGTAGGCAGCTTTACCAGAAAAACTTTATTTCTTTTATCCGTAGAGCCAGAGCCGAAAATGAGTAGATGCTTAAAGTTGTTAATAGTCACAACTGTCATGCATTCAAGGTCTGGCTTTTCATTTTTAGGAATCTTATACTCTTCGTCAGATTTGAAAAGTTCAACCTTTTCAAGGAGTTCAAGATTATACTTCAGCTTAAAGAGATATTTGCTGTCATCACCGATGATATAAATCATACCATCCACCACTTCAACACCAGAAGCAGAAGGAATATTTTCAAGAACAGCTTTTTTAATAACCTTGGTTTGCATGATCAGATTACTCTTTTGGGTGATCTGCCCTGAAGTTTTTGATAGCTTCATGAAGAAAATCAAGGAAATTAGTAACGCTCGGATCATAAGCAGTTGGCTCTGCCAGCAGTTCCTCCGTAAACGGATCGATAAGCACATAGTATGGCTGGGCGTTGTTTTTGAATCTCATAACCTGCAATTCAGTGTTTTTTTGCCCCAAAGTTGTTTTCTTTTTACCATCCAAAATAGAGACAAACACATCTGAGGAATCAAGCTTAGTTCTATCATCTACGTATAATGAAGCAATAATGAAATCATTACTTAACAACTTCAATACTTCAGCATCTGCCCATACGTTTGCTTCCATCTCTCTACAACTCACACAGCCATGCCCAGTAAAATCAAGCATCAATGGCATATTCTTCTTCTTGGCACATTCTATGGCCTGCTCATATGTATAATAGCCATTAAGACCATGCGGAAGCTTTTTATTTGAACTTGCATATTTAGGCTCATCACAGATGTAGGCTTCGTGTGAGTTAGTGTACTCTCTTACAATACCAGGCAGATCAAAGTCATGAGTAGACATAGGGGGAAGATAACCAGATAATAATTTTAATGGCGCTCCAAAAAGACCCGGTACCAGATACATCGTAAATGAAAAAGCGAAAATCGCCAGCAGTAGTCTTGGAACACTTATCTTTTCCACCGGGCTATCATGAGGCAACTGATATTTACCCAAAAGATAATATCCCAGCAAAGCAGATAAAACTATCCAGATAGCAATATATATCTCTCTATCCAAAATTCCCCAATGATAAACCTGATCTGCTATACTTAAAAACTTTAGAGCAAGTGCCAATTCTATATACCCAAGAATAACCTTGATTACATTTAACCAACCACCTGATTTTGGAAGTTTGCTTAGCCAAGATGGGAATAATGCAAACAATGAAAATGGGACTGCAAAAGCAGTAGCATATGCCAGCATTCCTAGTGCTGGCCTAAGTATCTGTCCTTCTGCCCAAGCCATAACAAGAATATTCCCAACAATGGGTGCTGTACATGAAAAGGATACCAAAACAAGCGTTACCGCCATAAAGAAGACTCCATAATATCCTCCTTTATCTGCTTGCTCATCTGCCTTGTTAACAATTGATGCCGGCAAAGTAATTTCAAACATCCCAAGAAAAGAAAGAGCGAATACCACAAATACCGCTGAAAATATAACATTTGGCAACCAATGAGTACTCAACAAATTCGCTAGGGCAGGACCAAATAACAGTCCTATTATAAAATATAAAAGGATGATAGATAACCCATAAATAATTGCTTTTTTAACACCTTCCGATCTCTTCTGCTTACCTCCTGTGAAGAATGTCACAGTCATTGGAATCATAGGGAAAACGCATGGTGTGAACAACGCAATAAAACCGGCACCAAATGAAATGATTATGTATGCTAGCAAAGATAACTGCTCTGGACCACTATTACGTTTTTTTAACTTTCTCTCTAGCTTTTCAAGCGCTGTTGGTGCGGGAGACTTGTCAAGTGTTCTGGTATACAGACTAGAATCCTTTTTGGCTGATCCGCCAAGTTGAGACTTCAGCTCCTGAATTATCAGATTATTCAAACTATCTCTTTTAATGAGCTTTTCAATATGCTCACTGGTCTTCTTTAATTCTTCCTTTGATGGGCTGCCTTGCGAAAAGGATACGAGAGGAAGAATATATAGAAGAGAAAAAAATAATGCTTTAATAAATTTTAATTTCCCCATTTTCTCACAAATGTTTTCAATACTTCAATGGATTCGTCTTTACCGTCAGGGGTGCGCGTAATCAATTTTGATTTTTCTAATTCCAGCTCTGCAATTGATGAATTTTTATCCAAAGCACCTGTTGGCTTAACAGAAGTTTTAGGATTACTTGGTGTTGGAGAAGGTGGTGTTTCTTTTACCGGACCTGCAGTAACTTTTATGCCCTCAAAAGTAAAATCACCACTTACAGGCACGCATTTACCACTCACATCAGTACAAGCCTGCGCATTTAAAGACACTTGAATCACAGGATTATCTTTTAATATTTTAATTTTCTGCTTGAAAACACCTGTTCCTTTAAAGTATCTGTATTCTCCTCCCCACAGCGAATCGTATTTCTTTTTTGAATCTACTGATATAAGCTTACCAACTACTTCAAATGAAGGATTTTTTTCTATTTCAATTTCAGTTACATTCGGACCAAGATTCGGGTCAAAGTCACTAGAATACAAATACCATCCTGACTTTATCTGGGCTGTAAAAATCAATTCTACTATTTCACCTGCTTTTACTTCCTTTTTGGAAATTGAAGTACTCCATGTAACCGGCCTTTCTATCTGTGCAATCAGACTAGATGAAATTCCCAACATTAAAAAGAAAATTAAAATCCTGATCTTCATAAAATAATTGGTGCTGTAAATAAATCTCTATCCTTATTTTCCTTTGCTTATCGCACTAAAGTGCTTATAAAACAATGTAATCGTCTCAATACCTTTAAAATAATGATCCACTTTATAACTTTCATTCGGAGAATGGATGGCATCCTCATCTAGTCCAAATCCCATTAATACAGTCTTCAAGCCTAATACCTTCTCAAACAAACTAACTATCGGGATACTTCCTCCGTCTCTTGTCGGCAAAGGCTTTTTTCCCCAAACCTCTTCTATCGCCAGACTCGCAGCTTCATAGCCGGGAAAATCCGTTGGTATTAAAGCTGGCTCCCCTCCGTGATGCGGAAGTACTTCCACCTTTACTGATTTAGGAGCTATTGCTTTAAAATGCTCACTAAACTGCTTTGTAACTTTCTCAAAATTCTGCCCAGGTACCAAGCGCATTGAAATTTTTGCATAGGCCTTTGAAGGAAGAACGGTTTTGGCTCCTTCCCCAGTATACCCTCCCCAGATTCCGTTTACATCCAGAGTCGGTCTGATACCAGTCCTTTCAATTGTCGTATAGCCCTTTTCCCCCTCAATATCCTCAATGTCAAGCTCTTTTTGGTACTCACTCAAATCAAAAGGAATTTTATTCAATTCCTCCCGTTCTTTTGCTGATAATTCTTTTACATCATCATAAAATCCGGGAATTGTAATATGATTGTTTTCATCCTTCAACGAAGCAATCATTTTACACAAAGTATTGATCGGATTTGCCACTGCTCCTCCATAAATACCCGAATGCAAATCTCTTTTTGGTCCTGTAACTTCCACTTCCAGATAACACAAACCTCTCAATCCAACAGTGATAGAAGGACAATCTTCTGAAATGATTGACGTATCTGAAATTAAAACCACATCTGCTTTTAATTTATCCTTATTCTCTTTTACAAAAGAATCAAGATTATCCGACCCTATTTCTTCTTCACCTTCTATCAGGAATTTTATATTACAGTTTAATTCACTGCTTTTCAGGATGGTCTCAAGCGCTTTGATGTGCATATACATCTGGCCCTTGTCGTCACAGGAACCCCGCGCATAAACCCTGCCATCTTTTATGACTGGCTCAAAAGGCGGGCTGCTCCACAAATTCAAAGGGTCCGGAGGCTGCACATCATAATGACCATAAACCAAAACGGTAGGAGCTTTAGGATCAATGAGTTTTTCACCATACACAATAGGATGACCCTTTGTCGGACAAATTTCTGCTTTTGCTGCCCCGGCCGCTATTAACTTGTCTTTAATGAAATCTGCAGCCTTGAGAACGTCCTGCTTATATTTGCTATCTGCACTTACAGAGGGAATTCGTAAAAGATCAAACAGTTCTGAAAGAAATCTGTCTTTATTTTTTTCAATGTATGTATTCATAAAATAACACAGGCTCAATGCCTTTGCTCAAAAAGAGTTTTACCCAAGGATTGTTTTATACTGCAATTATAAAAATTAAACCGGGATTAAGCATTAAAAAAGTGTTCTGTCTTAATCAATTCATCCAAAGTCACAAGCAAGTAATTGATTATAATGATTAAGAGGAATTTCTAATGACTTGAAATTAAATCTGAATTTAATTTACCAATTTTCAACTTCAGCTCTAAACTCAGATACATTTCCGGATACTATACTTTCTTTCAATATAGAATTACTCTTATTATGAAAAAGTAACCCCCTTTTCTTCAAATCCTTTAAGCCCCTGAAGTCCACCCGTATGGATGGCTATAATTTCAGAATTTTCAGGAAAAAAATCTTTCCTTAACATATCAAGGATTCCCCAGATCATTTTTCCAGTATAAATCGGTTCCAGGGGAATAGAAAATTGCTTTTTGAATTCATTTATAAAAGATACTAGTTCAGGAGTAAATTTGGCATAACCGCCAAAATGAAATTGATCGATAATCTCCCAGTTTGTAAAAACTTCCCCCCCTAGAAGGTCTTCAATATCATTTCTCAAAAAACTTCCTCCTTTAAGCGCTGAAAACCCGAGAATTTTTGACTGACCTTCTTTTCCTCTTATAATTCCTGCCAGTGTGCCTCCAGTTCCTACAGGACTGCATAAAAAATCTGGTGAAACATTTAGATTCTGAATCATTTCGTAACATCCCTTTACTGCTAATTCATTGCTTCCACCCTCAGGAATAATGAAAGTACCACCAAATTTTTCAGATAATTCTGCTAAAAATGATGCATCCGTTTTATTTCTGTATTGTTCTCTGGAAACCTGATAAATTCTCATTCCGCAATCGGTTGCGAATCTTAAGGTAGGACTTAATTCCCTGCACTCATCTCCTCTGATTACTCCGATTGTTTCAAAACCAAATTCTTTGCCCGCAGCCGCAAATGCATAAATATGATTGGAATGAGCTCCTCCGAAAGTAAGCAAAGATGATTTTCCCAGTTCTTTTGCCTTTTCAAGGTTGTATTTAAGCTTCCAGTATTTGTTACCAGATATTAAAGGATGATTTAAATCTTCCCTCCAGAGAGAAAATCTGACTTTTTTTTCCAGGCAAAGTGGATGATTTATTTCCTGAAGAAACGGTTTGAGAAACACAGGCACCTAAATTTTAAACTGGTTTATGCTAAATTGCGGCAATTTTAAGAATAAAAAAAGTGGCGAGGTTTTATGACTGAGGAAATAGAAAATGACAACGACGAACTTTCAGAAGATGCTGATCTGTATGAGCATTTTAGGATTGAAATAGATAAAAAACAGGCTCCGATCAGAATTGATAAATTTCTGATGGATCGTCTGCCCAATGTTACCAGAAATAAAATCCAGAACGGCATAGAGTCTGAAGCCATTAAAGTCAATGACAAGGCTACAAAATGCAGCTACAAAATAAAACCTCTGGATGTTGTTACGGTATCTCTTCCTCACCCTCCCAGAGAAGATGTTGTAATTCCTGAAAACATTCCGCTGAATATTGTTTTTGAAGATGATCAGTTATTAATAGTCAACAAGCCTCCGGGAATGGTGGTGCACCCGGCTTATAACAACTGGACCGGTACTCTTGTAAATGCATTGGCATATCACTTTCAAAATCTGCCTATCTCAAGAAATGGAGAGATCAGGCCAGGGTTAGTCCACAGAATTGATAAGGATACCAGCGGTCTCCTTGTGATTGCAAAGACTGAATTTGCCATGTCATACCTGGCTAAACAGTTCTTTGATCATACCATAGAGAGAACCTATATTGCTATGGTTTGGGGTGAGCCTAAAGAAAATATCGGTACCATCAAAAGCAACATGGGCCGCAGCCTAAAAGACCGTAAGGTTATGGCTGTTTATCCAGAGGGAAGTGAAACAGGCAAACATGCCATTACGCATTATAAGGTTTTGAAAAACATAAGGTATGTTTCCTTAATTCAATGTAATCTTGAAACCGGAAGGACTCATCAGATAAGGGTTCATATGAAACACCTAGGACACCCTATTTTTAATGATGTAACTTATGGAGGAGATAAAATCCTTAGAGGAACAAGCTTTTCAAAATATAAACAGTTTGTAGAAAACTGCTTTAACATCATTCCACGACAGGCTCTTCATGCAAAAACACTTGGATTTATTCACCCTACCACCAAAGAGTTTATGCAATTTGATTCTGAACTACCTCAGGATTTTCAAGATGCAATTGCTAAGTGGGAGAGTTATGTGGAGTATGAATAGAGTTATAAGTTGAAAGTAAAAAGCAGAAAGTATTTTACATCCAAGAGTATCCGTTAGAATTGTGGCAGATCTATATCATATCTTCAGTCCGGTGAGACACTGGCCTGGGATGGAATTATGTGGAGTACGAATAAAGTTAAAAGTTGAAAGTTAAAAGTATTTTACAAACAAGCGTATCTATTAGAATTGTGGCAAATCTTTATCATAGCTTCAGTCCGGTAAGACACTGGCCTGGGAGGGAGAAATTTTAAAAAAGTAAACTGGATATCAACTGTAAATCATGCAAGGATTAAAGAAAATTAAACCTGAGTTTCCAACAGAAAAATTGACGTTTGCAATAGGATTTATTATACTCCCAATTGCTTTGATATATAGTCCTTATTTAACAATAGATTGGAGTATAATTTCATTACTAATTTTTTCCATAGGAGTAAGTTTGTTTTTCTTTTGGACAATTGAAAGTACTTACATGACAATTTATGAGTATCCGGATTATTTTAAATTTATAGGGTATTTTTCAATAAGGAAAATAAAAATGAATGAAATTGAAGGGTACGAAATCCATCAAAGAGATGATAGGATGGATGGATTTCGGGAAGAAATTATTTTGATAATAAAAGGGAGGGAGAACTTAATTTTACATAAAAATGCATACAAGGATTATGAAGAGGTTAAATTATTATTCACCTCTAGATTTCGTTTTATTAGTTATTCCCAATTAAATCCTTTAATAGTAAAACTATCACTTGTAATAGGTGTATTATCTGGTATATTAGCTGCATTTGTAGGGATTATGAAACTAAAAGGGATGATTTAGAAATTTCATACCCTTGTCCACGCTTACATCATTGATTCAAAGGAGCAGCAGCGTTTGAAATACCGTCAAATCTATGAAAAAACAATTGGTACCTTACTCCGCATTGGAAAGCGGAAAGTATATACAACTAAGCGTGTCCAGAGTAAGAATAAAGTTATAAGTTGAAAGTAAAAAGTTGAAAGTAAAACTTTAAACTTTCAACTTTTTACTTTTCACTTCTTACTCCACCACAAGCTTCGAAACCTGTCTTCTCTCACCAGCAAGTATTTCAACATAGTACATTCCTTTCTGCAGACCTGAAACATCACCAAAAATCTGCTGATCTCCGGCTGCTTGTCTTCCTTCATAAAGTGTTTTAATAAATTTACCTTCTATAGAATTTACATTCACTTTTAAATGAGCTGCTTCTTTCAGACCATAGGTCAGACAAATCTGACTATTTGAAGGATTTGGGAAAAGATTAATTTCCTTTGACAATTCAAGAGGTGTAATACCTGTAGCGGGTTCGACTGCATTTTGAATAAATAAAGTGTCCGGCAGATCACCCAAAGGAGTAGTTGTATTTGAAAAGATTATAGTCAATAATGGAAACTTTGCAGTTTGTGTGTACCAGGAAAATGAGGTAATGGTCGTTTTTATAGTCACTGGAGGGAAAGAAACTACATCCGTTATAGTTGCCACATTTTTTATCCTTAGAGTCTTTTCATAGGTTACTCCGTTATTCAGGACCAGAGATGCCTCTTCATCAGCAGTGGAAGTAACAGCAGCAGTTCTTGTCGTAGTTGCGGAAAAACCAGGAATCGAAATCGATGCAGTTCCGCTAAAATTGTCCGTAAAAGTACTGTTTAAAGAGAACGGATAGGAAAGATATTTATAACCATCCGTATTTACAGCATTTCCAATATCTGTGTTTTTATATCCCCAGTTGATCAATTCATTTGCAGTAGCCTGATAATACTGATATTCAGTCTTTGCACTCTTTACTGATTGAAGGGCTAAGTTTGCATTTGGGTAGGTTGTGGCATCTCCGGCAGGAACTGCAACTACTTCATTCTGATAAGTACTTTTAAGCGTCCTTCCGGAAAAATCCCTTGATGTCGCCGGGTCTTCTAAATCTTCCTTAGTAAGACCTGCCGTTTCATATTCTCGGCTGGTAAACTTGTCTCCTATTTCATAATTATTTGCCGAAGTCAGAGTTATGGTTTGTGCATTTGTCATTTGCACTGATAATAAAACTAAACAAGCTGATAAAATTTTTTTCATATAGTTTAAGGTTATAATTTAACTTTGTTAAAGTAAAAAAAGTCATCTATGGGAAAACGAAACATGCTTATTTCTACCGTTTTATTTTCATTTATGCATGTTTCTGTAAAATTCTTAAGCGGATTCAGTGTATTCCAAATTGCGTTTTTCAGGGCTCTGATAAGTCTGGGAATTTGTTTGTACCTTCTTCATAAATCCGGTTTAAGTCTGAAAGGTAACAGGCAAAGCATGCTTTGGTTCAGAGGTTTGCTCGGAACTGCTTCCATTTTCAGCTTTTATTATACACTTCAAAACATCCCCTTGGCAACTGCCTTTACTATAAGTCAGTTGGCTCCATTATTTATTGGGGTAATGGCAGCCATGGTTTTAAAAGAGAAAATAAGCAATCTTCAATGGTTCTTTTTGATACTGGCATTTTCAGGTATATTATTAATCAAAGGTTTTGACCTGAGATTAACATCATTAGACATTGGAATTGCGGTATTTTCCGCAATTATGACTGCAGGTGCACATTTTACAATTAAAGTCATAAACCAGGATGATCCTCCGGTAAAAGTAATGACATATCTTCCTCTGGTTTCGCTGCCTCTGGTAACTCCTTTTGCTATTCACTTTTGGAAAAATCCAACGATTCTCGAAATTTTCCTATTGAGTGCAATTGGCTTATTAGCGCATTTTGCCCAATTGTTTCTAACAAAAGCATATCAACAGGAAAAGGCCGCCAATCTTATTCCGTTTTACTTTCTTGGAGTAGCCATGTCTATCCTTTGGGGTTATCTTGCCTTTGAAGAGACTTTCAACTTACAGTCTGTAATAGGCATGGCTTTTTTAATAATTGCCGGAAGCCCTGATATTTACAAAAGCTTATTGATGGGGAAAAAACCTAAAGTCTCTTAGCAGCTTCCCAATACTTATCCATTTCAGCAAGAGACATTTTCCCTAATTCCTTTCCGTCTTTTTTGCTTTCGGCTTCCAGATAATTGAATCTTTTTATGAACTTTTTATTGGTTTTTTCCAAAGCATCCTCAGCGTTTATATCTAAAAACCGGGCATAATTAATCAGAGAAAATAATAAGTCTCCAAACTCATTTTCAGCTCTTTCCTTCTCAATTTTTTCTTCATTAACATTAAACTCCGCTTTGAATTCGTTCATTTCTTCTTCAACCTTTTCCCAAACCTGTTCCTTCTTTTCCCAGTCAAAACCTGCACCCCTGGCTTTTTCCTGTATCCTCATTGCCTTTACCAATGCTGGCAGTGATTTTGGAACCCCAGACAGAACTGTTTTTTCCCCATTCGATTCTTTAATTTTGATCTGCTCCCAGTTTTTCTTCACTTCCTCCTCATTTTCAGCATTAACATCTCCATAAATATGAGGATGTCTTCTTATCAGCTTTTCACATAAAGAATTGATTACATCAGCTATGTCAAAGTTGTTTTCTTCAGAACCTATTCTGGCATAAAAGACAATATGTAAAAGAATGTCTCCGAGTTCTTTTTTTATTTCATCATTATTTTTTTCAACAATTGCGTCAGAAAGCTCAAATGTTTCTTCAATGGTAAGGTATCTGAGAGACTCTGTCGTTTGCTTCTTATCCCAGGGGCACTTTTCTCTCAGTTCGTCCATGATAGTAAGGAGTTTGTCAAAAGCAGAAAGCATTTCTTTTCGCCTTTCACTTTTATTTAAATCATTGTAAATCATTTTTTGCTCTTTCAAGTTCTATACAATTATAAGGTTTGCAGTTAAAAATTTCACCCTGAAAAACCAGAAATTTTGACATAAAATTTATTTTTGGCACGTTATTTAAATAAACAAAAAATACCGGAAAACCTTTTACTTTTACGGCAGGAATACCTTTTAAACAGAATATTAAATCAATAAAAAGTGACGCTAATCAAATCAATTTCAGGCATTAGGGGTACGATAGGAGGCAAAAGCGGAGAAGGTCTTACTCCAATTGATATTGTAAAATTCACCACAGGATATGCGCAATGGATCAAGTCCAGGGGTGAAGGGAAAACAATTGTAATAGGAAGAGACGCAAGACCTTCAGGGCAAATGGTTTCCGGAATTGTTACTTCTACTCTTATTTCTATGGGGCTTGATGTGATAGACCTTGGCTTGTCTACTACTCCAACCGTAGAAATGGCCGTTACAATGGAAAAAGCTGCAGGGGGAATAATAATTACTGCAAGCCACAATCCTATTCAATGGAACGCCCTGAAAATGCTGAACGAAAGAGGAGAATTTGTTTCTGAAGCAGATGGTAAACAGATCCTTGAATTTGCTGAGAATGAATCGACAGAATTTACCGAAATCAAAAAAATCGGAAAATATACTACTGATGACAGCTACATTAAAAAGCACATTCAGGCAATCCTTAAACTTCCTTTAGTCAATAAAAAACTGATCGAACAAAGAAATTTTTCCATCGCAATTGATTGTGTCAATTCAACCGGAGGTATTGCCCTTCCAATGTTACTGGAAGCTTTAGGAGTAAAAAAGGTAACTCAATATTATTGTGAGCCTAACGGACAATTTCCTCACAATCCTGAGCCTCTACCTGAAAACCTGACTCACATTTCCAATGAAATCTCTAAAGGAAAATTTGATCTTGGAATTGTTGTAGATCCTGATGTGGACAGGCTTTGCTTTGTGTGTGAAGATGGAAGCATGTTTGGTGAAGAATATACATTGGTTGCAGTTGCTGACTATGTGCTTAAAAACAAGTCTGGCAACACGGTTTCAAATCTTTCATCAACAAGAGCATTAAGAGATGTTACTGAAAAAGCAAAAGGAAACTACTTTGCATCTGCTGTAGGAGAAGTAAATGTTGTGAATGCAATGAAGGAAAATAATGCAGTAATAGGTGGTGAAGGAAACGGAGGAATTATATACCCTGAACTTCATTACGGCAGAGATGCTTTGGTTGGTATAGCATTGTTCCTTACGCATCTTGCCAAATTCGGCAAGTCAATTTCAATGTTAAGGATGCAGTATCCTCCTTATCATATATCGAAAAACAAAATCGAGCTTACACCTGATATTGATGTAGATTGTGTGATTGAAGAGATAAGAAAGAAATACAGCAAGCAACCTATTAATAATATAGACGGGGTGAAGATCGAGTTTGATAAAGAGTGGGTTCATTTAAGAAAATCAAACACAGAACCAATTATACGAATTTATTCTGAGTCCGAGACACAGGCAACTGCTGATCACCTTGCCAATAAAATTATTACGGACATAAAGGAGCTACTTTCAAGACATGCATGTCTACTTAGATAACGCCGCTACAACAATTCTTGACCCGACAGTACTGGATGCCATGATGCCCTTTTTTAAAGAGCATTTTGGCAATCCGTCTTCGATACATACACATGGCAGAGAGGCAAAATCTGCTATAGAAAAAGCCAGAAAAACAGTTGCCTCTCTTCTCAACACATCTCCATCTGAAATATTTTTTACATCTGGAGGAACAGAAGCTGACAATACTGCTATCACAAGCAGCATTAAAGCTTTTAATATCAAGCATGCAATCACTTCACCAATTGAGCATCATGCAGTGCTTCATACGTTGGAGCATCTGGAAACGGAAGGGAAAATACAATTGCACTATGTGAAACTCAATGAAAAGGGTGAAATAAACTATGAAGATCTTGAGCATCTTCTTCACAACCACAGTTTTTGCTTTGTTTCTTTGATGCATGGAAACAATGAGATCGGAAACCTTAGTGACATTGAAAGAATAGGTGAACTTTGCCGTAAATATGGGGCAATTTACCATTCAGACACTGTGCAGACTGCAGGTCATTTTCCGCACGATCTTCAAAAGCTGAAAGTAGATTTTATAGTTGGATCTGCACATAAATTTCATGGCCCCAAAGGCGTTGGTTTTCTTTATATAAATGGTGACCGTAAAATAAATCCATTAATTTATGGTGGGGCTCAGGAACGTAACATGCGGGGAGGAACAGAAAATATTTATGGAATAGTTGGTCTCGCAAAAGCATTGGAGCTGGCTTATCAAAATATGACTTATCACAAAGATCATATAAGCATATTAAAAGCTCATATGATAAACTCTTTGAAAGCTGAAATACCAGGGGTCGATTTCAATGGCGCCTGTGCAGACCCTGAGAACAGCTTATACACTGTCTTAAGTGTAAGCCTTCCTCCTTCTGATATGAATGAAATGCTACTTTTTAATCTGGACATAAACAAAATTTCTGCTTCAGCAGGAAGTGCTTGTGCAAGCGGCACCGATGCAGGATCTCATGTGCTAAACGCTATTAAAGCTGACCCGGAAAGAGGACATATCAGATTCTCTTTCAGCAAATACAACACTATTGAGGAAATAGAATATACCGTTAAAAAGCTTTCAAATTTTTATAAATAAGTAGTTAAAAATGAAGGTGTATGGTAAGAAAAAAGCATAATTTTCCTTTAATTTATCCACATTTTTAATCCCTTGTTTTGCCTGCTACGTATATATAACCAGCACCAACGTTAAAAGTCATGGACAGGCGCACAAGAATAAATCTCAAGCTTTTCATAAGAAGATTTAAGAAAAACTATGAGTACTATACCAATCTTTATAGTGGTAAAAATTGTCAAATGTATCTGGATCAATTCGAAAGGGACAACCTGAAACTAGCACAGGTTTTATTCGGAAGGGAAGGTGTCCGGATGATGAAAGAGTACATTAAATCGCTTCATTTATCAACTTAATTCTAAACTAAACTAAATGAAAAAACACGGATGGTTGCCGTGTTTTTTTATTTTAATAGCAGACCAACTTTGAGCGAATTAGTGAAATTAGATTTTTCGGAGACTTTTAGAAAAAATTCATTCCTAAAGCTTCTCCCTCCAATTTCCGTCCTTTTTCTACTTTAACCACTACTCCACCATATTCTCCGATTCCTCCATCCGTCTGATAAACTCCAGGAATTAATCTGACATATTCATACCCAAATAACTCAGGAACTCCCGTCATTAGGTCCACAACAAATTCATTTGAAAAATGAGGAATGTGCTCGGTAAACTCAATCAGCATTTCATTATCATCTTTACTGAGAACGAACTTAGCCCTGTATTCTTCCTTAATGGTGTCACTTACTGTTTCACCAATCAAAGTATCTGTTTTTACCGTAACGACATCACAAATCCCAAATCCTTCCCGACAACCCTTTGCTCCTTTTCTGAACCTGCTTTTTACCTCTTCCACCATCATGACAGGCTCTATAGAAAGGTTTTTGCTCATAGGGGCCGGATCTTCCGGAACCTGAATCATTTGTTTATCCTGCTCCTTTTTTTCACATGAAAAGGTAATCCCGAGAACCACAATTGTCCAAAAACCTAATCTTTTCATAGTTTAAAAATCTACAACGCCTAAAAAACTAACCTTAATTAATATTTAATTGTTAAGAAGAGTGGCTTGATTACGAACTTATCCCCTATTTTTACCTTTCTAATTTTATGATTTCAAAACGCTGAACGAATGATGAAAAAATTCTGGCTGCTGCTATTATCCGCATTTATCCCATTCATATCTTTTTCAATACCCCAACTTTCCCCCTATGCCAAGGTAAGTCTGATCACGGTTTCTCCAGGACAAGAGTTATATTCAAGCTTTGGTCACAGCGCGATCTGGATTAAAGATGATTCCAATCACATAGATAAAATTTATAACTACGGCACTTTCGACTTCGATACTCCCGGATTTTATTCGAAGTTTGTCAGAGGAAAGCTTTTGTATATGCTTTCCGTTTCCAGATCTGACTATCTGATTTATGGAGCAGAACAGGAGCAAAGATCTGTGATAGAACAGCAGCTTAACATGACTTCATCACAAAAGCAAAAGCTTTATAATTTTCTGGAAATAAACTATTTGCCTGAAAACCGATACTATAAATACGACTTCTTTTATGACAATTGTTCTTCAAGGTTAAGAGATGCCTTTAAAGCTGCGTTGGGAGATTCACTTCAATTTAAAAATATAGCTTTTAAAAATCAAAGCTTCAGGCAATTGATAGATCCATACCTTGTAAATAAGCAGTTTCAGGACCTGGGGATGGATCTCGGTCTTGGAGCACCGGCAGACAGGATTGCTACTCCTTCACAATATATGTTTCTCCCGGATCACCTCATGAATGCCATAGGCAATGCTACTGTGCTTTCTGATTCAGGGAAAACCGCATTTGTAGCCAGGAACAACGTTCTTTTTAAAGCAAATCAACCCAAGGAAGAGAGCATGTTAGTGACACCTGCAATGGTATTCGCTATCCTTCTATTGATCGGGGGCTTCTCTACTTTTGTTACCTGGAAAAAAAGACCTCAAAAATTTACAATGGATGGAATCCTGTTTCTGATACTTGGCCTATTCGGTCTCTTGCTGTTGTTTCTTTGGTTTGGCACAGATCATAAAGTAACTGTCCACAACTGGAATATAATATGGGCATTTCCAACGCACATCATAGTTGCCATACTTCTATTCAAAAAGAAAAGAAGCTTCAGCACCGGTTATTATTTCCTTTTTAATGGAATAGTAGTTCTGATATTTACTGCGTGTATTTCCATCCTTCCTCAGGAAATAAATATGGCCATTGTTCCATTGCTCCTGCTTATTATCATTAGGTCCTTCACCCTTTATTATAAAATCACAAAAAGAAGAAATTACTACCCTATATGAATCTGGAACATCTTTGCCTTGAAGTAATCGCATTAACCAAAGAAGTACGCAACTTCATTAAGCATGAACTTGAAAATTTTGACCTTTCAAAAATTGAACATAAAGGAAAAAATGACTTGGTATCATATGTTGACAAGCAGTCGGAAACCATGCTTGTAAAGGGTTTAAAAGATATACTTCCTGAAGCCGGCTTTATCACTGAAGAAGCAACTATCAACAGGGAAGAAAAAACCTACACCTGGATCATAGATCCTCTGGATGGAACAACCAACTTCCTGCATAAGGTGCCATCCTTTTCAATCAGTGTAGGATTGATGACAGAAGGAAGAATAATCGTGGGAGTGGTTCATGAAGTGAACCTAAATGAATGTTTCTATGCTTGGGAAGAAGGGGGAGCGTACTTAAACGGAACCCAGATTTTTGTCAATACAAATACCAAACTTGAAGAATCTCTTATCGGAACAGGATTTCCCTATAGTTTGCTTGACAAAACCGATGTTTATTTCGAAATTATAAAAGAATTCGTAAAAAAGACTCATGGCGTCAGAAGGTTAGGCTCTGCAGCTGTTGACTTAGCTTATGTGGCTTGCGGTAGATTTGATGGTTATTTTGAATTCAATCTCAAAATCTGGGATATAGCTGCCGGCATTCTGCTCGTTAAAGAAGCTGGAGGAACAGTGACTGATTTTAAGGAAGGAAATGATTATCTGTCTGGTAAAGAAGTTTTAGCCTGCGGAAAAGCATTTGAAGAAATCAGCGCCGTGATCAAACAAAGATGGAGTTAATCACACTACTAATAAATATTAATATGCAAACCTTTTTGATTGGAGTTTTATTTATTTTGTCTTTAGCATATTTAATCAGGCTAGGATATAGAAGCTTTAGTCAAAAAGGACATTGTAACAAAGGCTGTTCCTGCAGTTCAGTTGATTTGAAAAAAATTGAGAAAGAACTATCTCAAAAACAATTGTAAAAATCCATTTTTTTAAATATTCGACTGACGAATATTAAAGCATCTACTGATTTTGAAGCCAGATTTTTGTGAAATAGCATCAAAGCTCTTTGATTGCTTCTGCGAAATTTAAGCAGATTTTTCCCCTGAAAACAATTCAGAATAAATAGCATTTTACTATTAGAAAGTCAATCTTAATGATTTGCCTTCTTTAAAATTTACCAAAGAAAAACTGCTATGAATCTGGAGCATATCTGCCTAAAAGTAGTCGATTTGACCAAAGATGTAATGAACTTTCTAAAGAAGGAACAGGAGGAATTTGACCGCTCAAATATTGAGTTGAAAGGCAAAAATGACCTTGTATCTTATGTCGACAAACAATCAGAAATGCTACTTGTCCGAGGATTGAAAGAAATTCTTCCTGAGGCTGGCTTTATCACTGAAGAAGCGACGATTTCCCAAGAAGAAAAAAAATATACATGGATTATAGATCCTTTGGATGGGACCACGAATTATCTTCATAAGATGCCTCTTTTTTCCATCAGTGTAGGTTTGATGTCAGAAGGCAGAATAATTTTAGGGGTGGTTCATGAAGTAAACCTGGACGAATGTTTCTATGCCTGGGAAGGAGGTGGAGCTTTCTTGAATGGAAATAGGATATTTGTGAATGATAATACTGCACTTAAAGCCTCTCTTATCGCCACAGGATTCCGATATAAGCAGCTTGATAAAACAGAAGCTTATTTCAATATTATTAATGAATTTGTTAAAACCACCAATGGTGTAAGAAGGTTAGGCTCGACAGCTGTAGATCTTGCCTATGTGGCATGCGGAAGACTTGACGGGTGTCTGGAGTATAACCTCAACAGCTGGGATATAGCTGCCGGTGTTTTGCTTGTTAAAGAAGCTGGTGGTGCTGTGACTGATTTTACCGGAGGGAATGATTTTCTTTCAGGAAAAGAAGTTTTAGCCTGCGGAAAAGCATTTGAAGAAATCAGCACTGCCGTGAAAGATCGCTGGAATTAGTTTTAGCTGAATATCGAAGACTTTGCATTATTTACCATTTCACACTTAAAACATGTGACCAAAAGGTTTTCATAAATGCTTTCCTTTGCTTCACACCATTTGGCTAAAGGAACTTTTAAATATGACCTGAAATAATTTTTATCTTTTTCTAAAGCTTAGAAATTGAATTTTTTTTAGTTCTGCCCCACAATCAACAGACATTTTATTCGTTTTCGTACATGACCCTATTGGAAAACCACAACAACACAACAACATATTTTACTGATTTTGTGAAACTTGCAATTTGACTCTTAAAACATTTTAAAGTAAATTAAGCTTTTCATATGAGGAAGTTCAACTTACAAAATATAAATATTATGGAAAATCCAGAAAATAAAACCAACCGTAAGGAGGGTTTCAGGAAACCGCTTACAATTTTCGAAGCAATAAAAAATATTCCTTCGGAAGAAACTTCTGGAAATATCGAAGTGTCTTCCAAAGAAAAAAAAGAAAAGAAAACTAAAGAAAGAACCTTTAAGGATTTTCTATTCCCTACCTGGATGCTATTTTAATTTATTCTATTCTCCTCAGGTCGAAATGCTCCATTGGTGAAATTACTAAAGGCACCTTTTCTACTGACACAGAACTGGTGTCCAGGCCAAATGCGCTTGTTTCAGACAAGCTGATTTCTTTCAGTATAAAATAGCTGTTCATAATCAGCCTTTCATCCGCTGACAAATCATTATCATGACTCAGGTGTTTCTCAAGCACAACAAACCTGAAATCTCCTATAACATTTCTTTTGGAAAGTGAAGTATACCGGCTGGTAAAATCCACTTCTTTGTTTGCGACCAGATCCTCAACAACTTTTCTGAAGAAGAGGTTAATCCTGTGTTCTACTCTAAAACCCAGTCTGAAATCTACACGAATTACATCATTCGGCTCCAGGAACTTCACTTTATATTCCATGGTATAGGGTTCGTCAAGAACGTCAATATGGAGAAACCAATAAATATCTGCTCTTTTGGGCTGTTTCTGAAAAATTGAATAGATTACCTTTGATTCTATTTCTTTAATGCTATTGGCACTGGTTAAGTATACAAGGTGAGTAGCATATTTAGGAATAGAAAGGTCATTACTGAGTTCTTTAAGAAGAGGGATATAATCATCCAGCTTAATAAATTCAGTAAGTCTGTTTTTGATTTTACGTGCGGCATACCATGTATACATTACATATATCAGAAGGCCACTGATCAAGAGTGTAACATAACCACCATGCATGAATTTAGTAAGGTTACCAACAAGGAATGTGAGTTCAATTGCCATGTAAACTACAAAAACCAATGCCACCCAGAAGAAAGTCACCTTTCTTACAAAATATAGGTAAAAACAAAGTAGCATGGTGGTTACGATCATGGTAATATTGATAGCAAGACCATAAGCAGCTTCCATTTGAGAAGACTCTTTAAAATACATCACAATACCAATACACCCTGCAAGCATCAACCAGTTGATACTTGGTACATAAATCTGGCCTTTCATGATGGTAGGAAAACTAAGCTTTACCTTTGGCCACAAATTCAATCTGATGGCTTCAGAAATAAGTGTAAAGGATCCGCTGATTAATGCCTGAGAGGCAATAATAGCTGCCATTGTTGCTACACCAATTCCAATCGGAAGAAACCATTGAGGCATTACTGCATAAAAAGGATTCCTTCCATTCAAGAAACCTCCTGAGCTATGTAATATCCATGCTCCCTGCCCCATATAATTCAACAACAGACATGATTTTACAAAAATCCATGAAATTCTGATATTGGGTCTTCCACAGTGCCCAAGGTCTGAGTATAATGCTTCCGCCCCGGTAGTACAAAGAAATACAGCACCTAGAAGCCACAAGCCTCCTGGATAATTCATCAAAAGATTGTATGCATAGTATGGATTGATACATCGCAATACATGAGGATACTGCATTACTTCTTTTATTCCCATTGTTGCAAGCATGCAAAACCATATGAACATGATAGGGCCAAAAGCGTTACCCATGAACTTAGTCCCAAGCCCCTGAATGACAAAAAGAAAAACCAGTATACAGATAACAATCGGTATTGTATTTATCTCCGGATTAAAGATCCTTAAACCTTCAATGGCAGAGGAAACAGAAATTGGAGGCGTAATAATACCATCAGCAAGCAACATGCTTCCACCAATCATTGCGGGGAATACCAAATAAGGACTTCTTCTGCGGATCAGAGCAAATAAAGAGAAGATTCCGCCTTCACCATTGTTATCTGCTCTAAGTGTAAGTATAACATATTTGACCGTAGTCTGAAGTGTCAAAGTCCAGAATACACAGGATAAACCTCCCAGCACCAGATCTTCATTTACTTCGCTGCCACCTATTACCGCTTTCATTACGTATAGGGGTGACGTTCCGATATCACCATAAATAATCCCAAGCGTAATTAATAAACCGGCAAAACTGACTGTGTCAACTGCGTACTTTGAGCTTTTCATAAGAAACTAATAATGCCGCAAAATTAACATTTTGCAGCGTTTGCGGAAATTAAAACAGGAGGAATACTTTTCTTCACTAAAATTCAAAATTTATTTGGCACCTTAAAAATTAAGCAACAGATTGTCAATCAATTTAAAACTTTTCTCCTTCACAATGTCCGACCATTGAAAGTAATTGGCAATGTGATTTATAACAGCTTCTTTATGATCTCTAACCTCTAGAATATCAAAATAAAGAGCTCCAGTCCTCCTGACAAAAAAATCTTCAGCCCCTGCAATCATTTCTTCTTCGAGACAATATTGAAGTTGGATACTCCAGTACAATGGAAGTCCACTTAAAGGTACTCCATTCGCAAAATTTAAAACCTTTCCTGTATTCGATCCGAATCTGTAAAAGATCTTTTCCGTCTCTTTAGCAGAAAGACCAATTTTATCCCCTTCTTTAATAAAAAAGGCCAGGACATTCTCAATATTCTCAGAAAACTTCCCGCCGGCAAGCTGTATTTCAGCTGTCTGACAACTACCAATGTCTTTACTTCTTTCGGCTTTAATTCTTTTTCGGATGATATCTACTACCTTTTCTGCCATCTTTCTATAACCTGTTAGTTTTCCTCCGGCGATGGTTATTAGTCCGCTTTCATATTCAAATACTTCATCTTTTCTGCTAATTGCTGAGGGCGACTTTCCTTCCTCCCTCACCAACGGTCTGAGTCCGGCCCAGCCAGATTCTATATCAGAAAGCTCTAAATTTACATTGGTAAAAATCTGATTTGTCGCATTTACCAGATATTGACGATCTTCAAAAGTGATTTCCGGATTAATCATATCTCCTGTATAAAAAGTATCTGTAGTGCCAATGTAGGTCTTACCCTCCCTCGGAATAGCGAAAACCATTCTTCCATCAGGTACATCAAAATATACAGACTGGCTTATTGGAAGTTTCTTATGATCAACTACAATATGAACTCCTTTTGTATGGATGATTTTTGACTTTTTAGAAGATTGATCCAAAGCATCTGTTTCATCAACCCATGGACCTGTTGCATTAATTACATAATCTGCATTAATAGAAAATGTTTCTTCTGTAATCAGATCTTTAGCCTTAACACCAACAATCATTCTTTCAGCGTTAAATAACATCGTTTCTGCCTTCAGATAATTGATAGCAAGTCCACCCCGGAGCATCCCTTCCTTTATTATTTCAAAAGTAAGACGAGAATCGTCAGTCCTGTATTCATAATACAAAGCACCACCAATAGTCATAGTTCTGTCAAGCAATGGCTCTATTTTCAGAACATCATCAGCAGAAAGCATAATCCGGCGTTCACCCTTTTTTACACCTGCAAGAAAATCGTATAACCAAAGTCCGAACCTAGCTCCTAGCTTGCCAATGCTTCCCTTTTCAGTCAGAGGCAATAACATTCTTTCAGCAACAGTCAGGTGAGGAGCGTTTTTATGTACAATTGCTCTCTCTTTACCAACTTCTGCGACAAGGGCAAACTCTAACTGCTTGAGATATCGCAATCCTCCATGAATAAGCTTTGTAGAACGACTGGAAGTACCTTGTGCAAAATCCTGCATTTCAATCAAGGCCGCCTTCAGTCCTCGAGTTTGGGCATCTAATAGAATACCTGCCCCTGTAATCCCACCTCCAATAATCAATACATCGAACTTTTCATTTTTCAAACGACTGTTGAACAAACCTCTGTTTTTATTGCTGAAACCTATCATAAAGCATATACTCCTTTGCCGGCTTAATATAATTCGTTAAAAACTAATTTTTCAACGGGATTTGAACCATTAAGTTATTCTTCAGACAATCGATATCAAGGGAACGAATATATTCCTACGCTGTTTTCAAATAAAGGGGAGGTAATATGTCTATTCATTTTGATAAATTCGCTTCTGACGGAAACGCTTTTATAAAAGAACTCTGTATGCGGTTCAACTATCCGGACAGAAGAAAACAGGCTTGTATAATAGTCAGAGCTGTTTTACATACGTTAAGAGACAGTATCACAATTCCGGAATCACTTAATGTACTTTCTCAATTGCCAATGTTTTTAAAAGCTGTTTATGTAGAAAATTGGAAATACAGGGAAAAACCGAGAAGACATAAAAACATTGAAGATTTTACAAGAGCTGTTGAGGAAGAACAAAGAGCTTATGGAGAAAGTCGGTTTGATTGGGATATTTCTACGGAAGAAATAGTTAGAACAGTTCTAGACAGCCTTGGCAAATATATTTCTGAGGGAGAATTCGAAGATATTGCGGCAGAACTGCCACAGCCACTGAAGGATCTGGTACAGATTAAAATCAAAACATAAATTTCTTAAAGCAAAATAGCTTGAAAAGACTGACTGAAAAAAATCAGCTCCCTCTCTCTCATTGAATCTATAAGCTTTCAGTCAGTCTTCATTAAAAGAACTGTAAAATTTTATTTATTGTTTATTTCAGGTTATTTTTCTCAACGACATACAATAATTTAGACTCTGCAAGATCTGAAGGTGCAACCACCAGCTCATCTAGTGGAGGATTTTTTCCATACCTCATTTCCAATACTGCTCTTACTTCTGGCGAACTAAGATCAAAATCCTTCATCTTCTTCAACGGACAGAGTTGCAATTTAAAAGCCCTTTGGTATATCTTCCAGACAAGTTCAGAACAATATAACTGGTCGTCAGACCAGTTAAAAAAAATGTCACAGTGCTTTCCAAGCATCTCTTTTGCAAACTTCTTTGCTGTAGAAACATTTGTAGCAATCAGGTATTTATCACGATCTTTCAACCTCATGACAGTATAAAAACCGTTATTACCTCTTTTAATCCATTCATCAAGCGGAGTCATACAAACAGGCTCAACAGCTTCCAATACGAATTCCTTCCCTTTTTCCAGAGTAATAATTCCAACATGACTGAATTTTGAACGTGTAGCAAGCTTCGCTGCCCTGCATTGATCAGAATCCAGGTTTTGAAAAATGATGTCTCCTTCTAAAAATTGTCCCTTTTGTATCTTTTTATCAAAACTATTATAAACCTCTTCTCTTGCTGTTGAAACATAACTAAAAATAGAGAGAGCAATAAGTACAGCCAAAAACAATAATGTTTTATTTCTCATACTGTTGATAGACAATTTCAAGCTTACCCCTAAACAAAAAAACCGGAAATAATCCGGTTTTTACTTTATTGAAAATATATTATTTTGTTATCTTTTCTTTCACTGGGTGAACCGGATAATAAATTGTATCGGATAAGCTTGTACCTGGAGCAACCATTGGGAGCACATTCTCTTCTTTCTTAACCTTTGCATGGATTAAGAACGGCTTATCCTGATTATGTGCTTTGTTTACTGCCGCTTTTAGCTGGTCAACAGATTCAACACTTACAGCGTCCATGCCAAATGCTTTTGCCAGTAATACAAAGTCAGGATTCTGAAGTTCAACACCAGAATAGTTCTTTGCATAGAACTGTTCCTGCCATTGACGAACCATTCCGAGATATGAATTATCGAGCAGCAATATTTTTATTGGCCACTTCTCCTGTACACAAGTCATTAATTCCTGAATATTCATCTGGAATGAACCATCACCGGTGATACACCAAACATCTTTGTCAGGAGCTGCAGCCTGAGCACCCATTGCTGCTGGCAACCCAAAACCCATCGAACCTAAACCACCTGAAGTAAGGAAGTGGTTTGGCTGCATTCTTACAATATACTGAGCAGCCCACATTTGGTGCTGACCAACATCCGTTGTTACAATTGCATCAGGAGCCAACATATCTTCCAGCACCTTTATAGCTGTTACTTCATTGAAATCAGTGTAATCAGGCAGTAGAATAGGGAACTCTTCCCTTGATTCATTAAGATTCATCAGCCATTCGGCACGTGCTTTGCAATTTTCAGAATCTCTTGTATCTGGCAGCTGCGGTAAAACCAGTTTCAGATCTCCATGAAGGAAAACATCAGTTTTTACATTTTTGCCATGCTCGCTTTTATCGATATCGCAGTGAATAATTTTTGCTTTAGGAGCAAAAGTTGCAAGAGTACCTGTAATTCGGTCATCAAAACGAATTCCTAAAGCAATGATCAAATCTGATTCCTGAACCGCAAGATTAGCATATTTCATTCCGTGCATCCCAAGCCATTGGAAAAACAAGGGATCATTATACTCCATCGCTCCGGTACCAAGGATTGTAGAGATCACAGGAATATTTTCTCGATGAACAAACTCTCTTAGTTCATTCCAGGATTTTGCCAACAACACACCATGACCAGCAATTACAAGAGGTTTCTTTGCATTTTTGATTAATGTAGTTGCCTTATGAATATCTTCATTCGTCACCAAACATTTTTTAGGAGGCTGAGGCTTTTCAAAATGTTGCTCCCAGTCTTCATCAAGATCTATGTAATTTCCCTGTACACTTCTTGGAATGTCTATAAGTACAGGACCAGGGCGCCCCTCGATACTTACTCTGTAAGCTTCCTGAAAAATAGAAGCCGCATCCTCAAGTTTGGTAATAAGATACGTCTTTTTAGTAATAGGAATGCAAATTCCAGTTATATCAGTTTCCTGAAATGCATCCGTTCCAACAAGATGAAGAGCAACTTGTCCGGTAATCGCAATCATTGGAACTGAATCGGCGTATGCGTCAGCAATACCAGTAACAAGGTTTGTTGCTCCTGGACCGGAAGTTGCAAGGCAAAATCCAGGCTTGCCTGCCACTCTCGCATAACCGTTAGCAGCAAAAGATGCTCCCTGTTCGTGACGAACAAGCACGCTATTTAATCTGCTGAACGCTAAAGCATCATATATTGGCAGTATCGCTCCGCCAGGGTATGCAAACAAATCTTCTGCCCCTAAAAGCTCGATAAGTTTAACAATGTATTCGGCACCTCTTAATTTAATTCTGGTCTTCATAAATTGCGGGTTGACTGTCTCTATTTAATTTCATCTGTCACACATCCCTCTGAAGCGGAAGAAACCGTTTTGAGGTATTTGTATAACAGACCTTTATTTGCTTTATATGCTGGTTTAACCCAGGCACTTTTTCTTTTCTGAAGTTCCTCGTCGGAAACTAAAACATCTATCGTGTTGTTGACAGAATCAATTATAATTTTATCTCCATCTTTGACAAGTCCGATTGGACCGCCTTCC
Source organism: Sporocytophaga myxococcoides (assembly GCF_000775915.1). Lineage (NCBI taxonomy): Bacteria > Pseudomonadati > Bacteroidota > Cytophagia > Cytophagales > Cytophagaceae > Sporocytophaga > Sporocytophaga myxococcoides. The sequence continues at coordinate 209,760 of NZ_BBLT01000003.1, read as the reverse complement.
TGAGCTTCAGGAGTGATGTGACCAACCACAAAACCATGAGTTCCACCAGAGAATCTACCATCTGTAATTAATGCTACTGAATTTCCTAGGCCTTGTCCGATGATAAGGGAAGTTCCTTTAAGCATTTCAGGCATTCCAGGAGCTCCTTTAGGGCCTACATAGCGGATTACGACAACATTACCGGCCTTTACTTCACCCTTCTCGATACCCAGGTTCATATCTTCTTCAGAATCATAAACCTTGGCAGTTCCTTCGAAACGCTCCCCTTCTTTACCAGTAATTTTAGCCACTGATCCTTCCGGAGCAATGTTTCCGTAAAGAACCTGTAAGTGACCTGTAGGTTTAATAGGATTGCTCAATGGGTAAATAATATTCTGATCTTTAGGAAGGTCAGGATAGCTCTCCAGATTTTCTTTTACAGTCTTTCCTGTAATGGTCAGACAATCACCATGAAGAAGCCCTTCTTTCAACATCATTTTCATGACAGAAGGAAGACCTCCTATGTTGTCCATATCTTCCATCATATACTTACCGCTTGGCTTAAAGTCAGCAAGCATTGGAGTTTTATCAGACAGATCCTGAAAATCTTTCAGCTTAAACTTTACATCTGCTGCTTTTGCGATAGCCAGGAAGTGAAGGATCAGATTGGTTGAGCCTCCTAATACCATTGCTACTCTCACTGCATTGGTAATAGATTCATATGTAATGATATCCTTAGGCTTAATATCTTTTATCAGAAGATTTTTAATCGCCTCACCTGCATTAAAACACTCCTGTTTTTTCTTATCACTTAATGCAGGTGCAGAAGAACTGTATGGCAAAGACATACCCAAAGCTTCAATTGCAGAAGCCATTGTATTTGCAGTGTACATACCACCACATGCACCTGCTCCGGGACAAGCATTCTGAATAACACCTTTAAAATCCTCTTCAGAGATTGTCCCTGCGAATTTTTTCCCTAATGCTTCAAATGCAGAAACAATGTTTAATTTTTCACCTTTCCAGTTTCCGGCTTTGATTGTACCACCGTAAACCATCAGCGATGGTCTGTTCAAACGAGCCATTGCGATCAACGCTCCAGGCATGTTTTTATCACAACCCATGATCGTAACCAATGAATCATAGTAATGCGCTCCTGCAATCGCTTCGATACTGTCAGCTATAACATCCCTTGAAATAAGGGAATATCTCATTCCGGGAGTGCCCATTGACATACCGTCACTCACTCCTATTGTATTAAACTGAAGTGGTTTTAAACCGGCTTTGGTAACTCCTTCTTTAACCCACCCAGCAAGAGTATTCAAGTGCATATTGCAAGTGTTACCTTCGTAACCTGTACTTGCAATTCCCACCTGAGCTTTACTCATATCTTCTTCCGTAAAACCGGCACCATACATCATTGCCTGAGAAGCAGGCTGTGTAACATCCTGAGTTAATCTTGAGCTCGTTTTATTTATGTTTTCCATTGAAATTCCTGTAATAAATTTTGTTATCCTTTGTTTAAACAGCCAACAACTCTTTCTTTTTGGTTTTGATCAATTCAGCAACTTTGTCACCGATCTGAGTAGTTGTAAACTTAGAATCTTTCTGGATATCAGAAGTAACGATACCTTGATTCAAACACTCTTCAACTGCTTTTCTGATCAAAGAAGCTTCTTCGCTTAAACCAAAAGAAGTTTCCAACAACATTGCAGCAGAAAGTATTGCACCATTTGGATTAGCAATATTTTTGCCTGCAGCTTCAGGATAAGATCCGTGAATCGGCTCATAAAGGGCAGTTTTGCTACCTACAGAAGCAGATGGCAACATCCCTAAAGAACCCGTGATAACAGAAGCTTCATCAGTGAGGATATCACCGAACATGTTCTCTGTTAGCACTACATCAAAGAATTTAGGATTCTGGATGATCTTCATTGCCGCATTGTCTACGAACATGAAATCAAGTGTTACATCAGGATAGTTTTTAGCAAACTCTTTCACAACTTCTCTCCAAAGTCTTGAAGTTGCAAGCACGTTAGCTTTATCTACGAGGGTAACTCTTTTATTTCTCTTCTGAGCAGCTTCAAAAGCAAGCTTGCTTATTCTTGTTATTTCTTCCTTTGAATAAGAACAGTTGTCGAACGCAATGTTTCTGTCTTCGCTTCTTCCTTTTTGTCCGAAATAGATACCACCTGTAAGCTCTCTGAAAACAACGAAATCCACTCCATCAACAAGATCAGCTCTGAGAGGAGAAGAGTTTGCTAAAATTTTATAAGTATTGATCGGTCTTATGTTTGCGAACAAACCAAGGCTTTTTCTCATTGCAAGAAGACCTTGCTCTGGCCTAACCGGAGCGTTAGGATCATTATCATATTTAGGGTGACCGATAGCACCGAAAAGAATTGCATCAGAAGCCTGGCAGGTTTTGAATGTTTCTTCAGGGAATGGATTTCCTGTTACATCAATTGCAATAGCACCAATTAAAGCTTCAGTATAAGTAAATTCGTGGCCATACACTTCTTCGATGGCTTTAAGAGCTTTAAGAGCCTGATCCGTTACTTCCGGACCAATACCATCTCCTTTAAGGACTGCAATGTTCTTTTTCATTTAAAAATTATTAACCGTTAATAGGAATTATTGGAGTATAAATTATTTAGAGATCAGACTTAAATATTTACTTCCTTTTTCGTAAGCCTCGATTTTGTCTTTAATACTTAAAAGGTAATCTATATCATCATATCCATTGATCAGACAAGTCTTCTTGTAGTCATTGATTTCAAAAGACTCTGAAACATTGTGACCAACGATTTCTATCTTTTGCTTCTCAAGATCTACATTAAGTTTTAAGTTTTTATCAGCTTGTACTTTTTCAAAAACTGTATTTAAAAACTGCTGAGAAACCTGAACAGGCAGAAGGCCATTGTTCAAAGCATTGTTTTTAAAGATATCTGCAAAAAAGCTCGATACTACCACTTTAAACCCAGCATCTGTAATTGCCCAGGCTGCATGCTCTCGGCTTGAACCGCAACCAAAGTTTTTACCTGCTACAAGGATTTTTGAGCCTGCAAAATCCTGATTGTTTAACACAAAATCTTTTTTCGGATTGTTCTGCTCATCATATCTCCAGTCCCTGAAAAGGTTGTCTCCAAAACCTTCTCTCGTAGTAGCTTTAAGAAACCTTGCAGGAATGATCTGGTCTGTATCGATATCCTCTATGGCAAGAGGAGTTATATTTGAAGTGATTGTTACAAATTTTTCCATGGAATTAATTTAGATTAAAGTCACGAACATCAACAATTTTACCGCTTACCGCTACTGCTGCCGCAGTTAATGGACTTGCAAGCAATGTACGTGCGCCTGGTCCCTGACGACCTTCAAAGTTTCTGTTTGAAGTCGACACACAGTATTCTCCTTTCGGCACTTTATCTTCATTCATTCCAAGACATGCAGAACACCCTGGCTCTCTAAGCTCAAAACCTGCTTCTGCCAATACTTTATCTATACCTTCTGCTATAGCCTGTTTTTCAACCTGCTTAGAGCCTGGTATTACATAGGCATTGATATTTGCAGCCTTTTTCTTTCCTTTTACGAACTCAGCTACCAATCTTAAATCTTCGATTCTAGAATTGGTACAGCTTCCGATGAAAACATAATTTACTTGTTTTCCAATAAGACTTGCTCCTGGTTGGAAATCCATATATTCAAGGGATTTCTTAAAAGAAAGTCTGCTTGCTGCGTCAATTTCAGTTTCAGCAGGAATATGTCCACTTACCTTGATTCCCATACCCGGATTTGTCCCGTAGGTAATCATTGGCTCAATATCCTCAGCCTTATATGTTAAAACCTGATCGAACTTTGCATCTTCATCAGAATATAAAGTCTTCCAGTAAGCAACAGCTTCGTCAAATTTTGCACCTTTAGGGGCAAACTCACGACCTTTGATATATTCGAAAGTAGTCTCATCGGGAGCAATCATTCCTCCCCTTGCACCCATTTCGATACTCATATTACAGATAGTCATTCTGGCCTCCATAGAAAGAGATCTGATGGCAGATCCTGCAAATTCCACAAAGTATCCGGTACCTCCAGCAGCGCTGATTTTAGAAATGATATAAAGGATAATATCTTTTGAAACAACGCCTTTTCCTAATTTACCATTGATCTCAATTTTCATGGTTTTAGGTTTGCTTTGCATCAGGCATTGAGTTGCCATTACCTGTTCCACTTCGCTGGTTCCGATACCGAAAGCAATTGAGCCAAAAGCTCCATGCGTTGAAGTATGGCTATCACCGCACACCATGGTCATACCTGGAAGGGTTACACCCAATTCAGGACCAATCACGTGAACGATACCCTGGTATGGGTGTCCCAAGCCGTAAAGCGTTACACCGAATTTATTGCAGTTTTCGGTCAGCTTTTCCACCTGCTGTCTGGATAAAGCTTCTTTTATTGGCAAGTGCTGATCTTTCGTAGGAACATTATGATCGGCAGTAGCAAGCGTATTCTGTAATCTGAAAAGAGAGATACCTCTTTTCTCAAGACCTGCGAAAGCCTGAGGACTTGTCACTTCGTGAACAAGATGTTTGTCAATATACAATACACTGGGTCCGCCTTTTATTTCAGTAACCACGTGTGCATCCCAGACTTTGTCAAATAAAGTTTTAGCAGCCAAGGCAATAGGGTTTTAAAATTTTATACTCTAAACTTTTTATTGATTTCTTTAACTAAAAGATTGTTAGCAGTAAGGAGCCATTAATTCTTTCAAATCAGCATCTTCTATCTGCTTTCTCTGATCAGCCATATCAAGGAATTTCTTGTAGACAAGATCCAGTTGTTCCTTTGAAAGCTGGTAACCAATAGTTGTAAGACGATGACTTAATGCTGCTCTCCCGCTTCTTGCTGTTAGCACAATAGAAGATGCATCGGCTCCGACATCAGAAGGGTCGATGATCTCGTAGTTCTCTCTATGTTTAAGGAAACCATCCTGGTGGATACCTGATGAGTGTGCGAAAGCATTTTTACCAACTATAGCTTTATTAGCCTGAACCGGCATTCTCATTAAAGAAGAGACAAGGTCGCTGGTTGGAACTAATTTTTTAGTATTGATACCGGTTTCAAGTCCAAGAGAAGGATGGCTTTTGATAATCATTGCCACCTCTTCAAGAGAAGTATTTCCTGCTCTTTCACCAATACCGTTGATAGTACATTCTACCTGTCTTGCACCATTTGCGAGAGCCGCAATAGCATTTGCAGTAGCAAGACCAAGATCATTGTGACAATGCGCAGAAATAATTGCTTTATCTACATTTTTAACATTGTCCATAAGAAACTTGATACGCTCTCCGAATTGCCATGGCAAAGTATATCCAGTAGTATCAGGAATATTAACAACTGTCGCACCTGCGGCAATTACAGCTTCAACCATTTGAGCAAGGAAAACAACATCAGCACGTCCGGCATCTTCGCAGAAAAACTCAACATCATCTACAAATTTGCGAGCATACTTTACAGCGGCAACTCCTTGTTCGATAACTTTTTCTCTAGTTGTTCTCAGTTTATACTGAATATGCATATCTGAGCTTCCGATACCTGTATGAATACGTTTTCTTTTGGCATATTTCAGGGCTTCAGCTGCACTATCGATATCCATTTCCTTTGCTCTGGTGAGCGCACAGACAATCGGTTCTTTCACCGCCTTACTGATTTCAACTACGGAGTTAAAATCTCCAGGGCTTGAAATCGGAAACCCTGCCTCAATAACATCAACACCAAGCTCTTCCAATGCTTTAGCAACCCTGATTTTCTCTTCAGTATTCAACTGGCAGCCTGGCACCTGCTCTCCATCTCGAAGTGTTGTGTCAAAAATAAAAACTCTTTTAGCCATAACTTTTTGTTTTCTCTACAGACGTGTAATTTTAATGAAAAGGCCATCCTCTTTTGTTGAGAATGGCCTTTTATATTTGTTTAAATGCCTCACCCAACTGAATATTTGACTTTCAGAAGGAGGGTTTTAAATAATATATCAAATGACTTAAACATTTTCTACTACCTGATAACACTTAACAGCTTGCCACAATTCCACATTTTTATGCGATAATAATTACAAATTTACTAAATATCATCAGCTATATATTAATTTTTAATGTAAAAAATGTATATATATACGGTTTCAAGTTAAAAATTTTATATAATCATCAATACCCAAAACGCTGTTATTAAATAAGTTGCACAAACATATCATTAAAAAAAATACAGTTTCAAAAGATGCACAAAACATTAAAATCCCATTGCAATCAGGCAATAACAGATCCTTTAGATTATCTGCAAAAAAACTTTGAATTGGGGCAAAATCATTCTAAATTAATGTGGTCTCGCACATAAAACTTTTACTTTTCCACCCATGTTAAAAGGTTAACTAGAATAACTCCAAATGAAGGGATTACGATTTTCAAAATTTACACCTCCGCCTAAGGGAGATTCAGGGTTTGACAACCTTTCAAAGGTTTTTTTCCAATTGCTGAATTATACCTCAGGGGATGTTTCCGAAGCACTTAACTGGATGAATGACCTTGACCGTCAACACGGAATGACTGATGACAGTTATGGAATGGGGGATTTTATCCGCGACTTGAACGACAAGGGCTTTATTAAAGAAGATAATTCCGAAAAAGGAACCTTTAAACTTACAGGCAAATCAGAACAGGTAATTAGAAGGAACGCTCTGGAAGAAATTTTCGGAAAATTAAAAAAGAATCAAAAAGGGAATCATAATACTTCAAAAACAGGATTGGGAGATGAGCCTAGCGCGGACATCAGACCATACCAGTTCGGAGACACACTGGATTCGATAAATATTACCGATTCACTTCACACTGCACAGATAAATCATGGTATTGACGAATTCAAACTTACCCATGAAGATCTTCAGGTTCAGGAAAAGGAACATAAATCTCAAACCAGTACGGTTCTGATGATAGATATTTCCCACTCCATGATATTATATGGAGAAGACAGAATTACTCCCGCGAAAAAAGTAGCAATGGCTCTGGCAGAACTAGTAAAAGTAAAATATCCTAAGGATACGCTTGATATAATAGTATTCGGTAATGATGCCTGGCCTGTTGAAATCAAAGACCTACCTTATCTTGAAGTAGGTCCCTATCATACAAACACTTATGCGGGATTGGAACTTGCAATGGACATTCTCAGAAGGAGAAAAACTAATAACAAGCAAATCTTTATGATCACAGATGGAAAACCAACCTGTTTGAAGGTAGGAACAAAATACTATAAAAACAGTTTCGGTCTGGACAGAAAGGTTGTAAATAAAACCCTTGAAATGGCGGGTCAATGCAGGAGATTAAATATTCCGATAACTACCTTTATGATTGCAAAAGATCCATATCTTCAGCAATTTGTTCAGGAGTTTACCAAAACAAATAATGGGCGTGCCTTTTACAGTTCTCTTACCGGACTTGGGGAATATATCTTCGAAGATTTTATTAGAAACAGAAAAAAAACAGTGAGATAATCACCTCTTAAACCATGAATCCTAACAGTCATATAAAAACACTCGGACAGCTAAAAGCTTCCGGGTATGCATCAAGAAGTGTAAAGGAAGAAATGCGGGAAAACCTGGTTCGGGCGCTCAGGGAAAAGAAAAACCTGTTCGGGGAAATCAAAGGATATGAGGAAACAGTAATTCCTCAGTTACAAACAGCAATTCTTTCAAGACACAACATCATACTTCTTGGATTAAGAGGACAGGCAAAAACTAAAATTGCCCGCCTGATGACGAACCTCCTTGATGAATATATGCCCATTGTAGCTTTCAGTGAAGCTAATGATGATCCATTGAACCCTTTGACTCGATATGCCAAAGATGTAATCGATGAAAAAGGTGATGAGACTCCGATTTCCTGGGTACATCGATCGGAAAGGTATACAGAAAAGCTTGCCACTCCGGATGTTTCCGTTTCGGACCTGATTGGGGATCTTGATCCGATTAAAGCGGCCTCTCTAAAACTCACCTACGCGGATGAAAGAGTTATTCACTTTGGCCTTATTCCAAGATCACACAGGAGCATCTTTGTAATCAACGAGCTCCCTGACTTGCAGGCAAGGATACAGGTAGCCTTATTTAATATACTTCAGGAAGGCGATATTCAAATAAGAGGTTTTAAACTGCGCTTACCTCTGGACATACAATTTGTATTCACTGCAAACCCTGAAGATTATACCAACAGGGGTTCTATCGTAACACCATTAAAAGACAGGATAGATAGCCAGATTCTGACACACTATCCTAAATCTCCGGAAGTTTCTAAACTAATTACTTCACAGGAAGCAAAATTAACCCCGTTTCAGAAAGAATGTATAAAAATGCCTGAACTTCTCAAAGACCTTCTTGAAAACGTTTCTTTCGAAGCCAGAGCAAGCGAATATATAGACCAGAAAAGCGGTGTTTCGGCAAGGCTTACCATTTCCGCTCTTGAAAATTTATACAGCACAGCGGAAAGACGCTTGCTGATCAACGGAGAAAACAGCACTTCAGGAAGGATAAGCGATCTTTTCGGCACCATTCCTTCAATTACCGGAAAAGTTGAATTGGTTTATGAGGGTGAATTAGAAGGTATTTCTAATGTTGCCTATTTTCTTGTTGGAAAAACAGTAAGAAAAGCATTTGAAAAAATTTATCCTTCACCTGAAAAGATTAAAAAATCCAAGAAAGATAATCCATACAAAAAAATCACTGATTGGTTTAGCGATGGAAATTATATAGACCTTGTCCAAAACATGTCTAATGCGGAATATGAGAAATCTCTTGAAAGCATTCCAGGTCTTAAAGAGACAGTTTTACATTATCAACCAGGATTAAGTAAAGAAGACCTGAATTTACAAATGGAGCTGTTATTGCATGGACTTGCCGAAACAAGCCAGATAAGTAAACAAAAGCTGGATGAAGGAATACAGTTTAAAGACCTCATGAGTACCATGTTTAATCTTGGTCCTGAGCCGGATGCAGATGAAACTGATTTTGGATTTGGCAGGAATTAGCACAATTATTAAGCTAAAAGCTTAGCATCTTTGCTATGGTATAATAATAGGCCCCTGACTTTGACTTTCATCAATATCAGGGGCCAAACTATATGCTTTACGCTTTTTGCTTTCAGCTTCTACTGCACATCTATTGAATATTCACATTTGAAAGTTTTCCCTTTTACAAGAGATCTCATTGCTTCTTTGTCCTTAAACTGACCTTCAAAACCGATTTGATCTGCTACTCCAAACCAAGGCTCCAGGCAAATAAACGGACCAGGTTTAGTCCATATGCCCAGATAAGGGAAGCCTGCAAAGTCCATGGTGATTTTATGAGAAGATTTTTTACTCTTGAGACTTACTACACTTGACTTCAGATCTTTGAAAATGATTGCATCTTTTCCCGTAAACAAATCTACCGAAAGAGGCAGAATGTTTTCATTGTTCAAGACAGGTTCCGACTTACCGTTAAGTAAACCATCTGTTAATAAATACCTGTTAACAGTTTCTTTTTTCTCAAATTCGAGATAATAATCAGAAAACTCTTCACCCTGTTCTATTGGGCAACGAAGGGCAGGATGTGCACCAATAGAAAAGTAGATGGTTTTATCATCTGTATTCTTAACTTCATAAGAAACGAGTAGTTTGCTTTTCTGAAGCTTGTACTCAATTGTCAATTCAAATTTATAAGGATAAAGCTTCAGAGTTTCTTCGGAGCTTGTAAGTTTATAAGTAAGGGATTGATCCTGCTGATCTACCAGGTCAAAATGCATATCTCTGGCAAAACCGTGCTGTGGCAATTCGTAAACCTGATCATCTGAATGATATTTATTTCCTGAGAGTTTTCCAACTATAGGAAACAATACCGGCGCTCTTCTCCCCCAGAAGGCCGGATCTCCCTGCCAAAGGAATTCTTTGTTTGCCATAGTCTTTTTAAGACTTATCAGTTCAGCGCCCGAGCTTTTCACGCTCACCTTAAGACACTCATTAATGAGGATTGCTACCATTTTTTTTATTGTCGGATCCGAGAGGATCAGTTAGGGTTATTAATTCTTTTCAAAAACACACAAAATGCAAGTTCCTGCAAAATACCTTCTGAGACATTTTGCAGGAACTACAAACTTAAAATTATTTTAATAAAAATCAGCGTTCTTAATTCAGCTTATCTTCTTCTTCCAGCTCCGGATTATTTCTCAGCTTGACAGGTTCTGATTTTCTCTTTGCACGCATATTAAGCATTTCAACACCCAAGGAAAACCCTATTGCAAAGTAGATATAACCTTTGGGAACGTGATAATGGAATGCCTCGGCCACAAGGAGGATCCCGATCAATAACAGGAATGAAAGAGCAAGCATCTTTATAGTAGGATGATCATTTATGAAATCGCTAATACCCTTAGCAAACAACAACATCACTACAATTGAAACAATAATTGCTGCAACCATAATCGGCATATCTCGATGTGGATCATTTACAAGACCAATCGCAGTTAAAATGGAGTCAAATGAAAATACTATGTCCAGAAGCACTATTTGAATAATTGCTGATAAGAGAGACAACTTTTTAGTTTTAGCTGATTGTTCTACTTCACCTTCAAGTTTTTCATGAATTTCCATTGTGCTTTTATAGACAAGGAAAAGCCCTCCTGCAAATAATATAATATCACGCAAACTAATCTCCACCTCATTGATTTCCATAACGGGTTTAGTAAACCCTACAATAATGGAAATAATCATCAGCAGGAAGACTCTTATAATGAGTGCAAGGCTAAGACCAATTAGTCTTCCTTTTTTTTGAGCTTCGACGGGTAGCCTGTCAGAGAGGATTGAAATAAAGATGATGTTATCAATTCCCAATACAACTTCCATTAATGAAAGCGTAAGAAAACTGATAATGCCTTCGGCAGTCAGAAATGGTTCAAACATTTTTTGAAAGAATTTTAATATAATCCTTAACGCAAATAACCGTTAAAAAGTGATTATTGCAAATAAATCATAGCTAAAGCTCCTTTACCAGACTATTCAAATCTGAGCAAGCTTTAAAAAATGCACTTTTATGTTTAATTATAATAACTCTCAGCTTCTCAGGTATTTCCTCATTAAAAGCTGCTTCATAAACTTCAATTGCTGAACGTTCCCGATCAATACAATTTTCGAATAAACCCTTCTTATCAACCAGTGTATTTCCTGATGCTACATCCATCCATCCTTTATATCTCACATTTAGGATAGTGATTTCTTTCTCCTCTTCTTCTTCATCCCTGCTTTCTGAAAATGGAAGCAACTCAAGAAAAAATCTGCCGCTTTCTGTGGCAAATTTATTTAATATATCTGCAAAATAAGGGTCTTTAATGTTGTCAGCAGCTTTTTTGTAATCTGCCTCTCTTGCATTGCAAGTTTCAATCAACTGATTGACTACTAATGCTGTAATATAATCCGTTTGCATGACTTTACTCCTTCCCCTTTCTCAAGAAAACAAATAAAGAAGGGTTAAAGTTTAATCGGAATTCTACCTGGAAAATTTGTCCATTTAATTCAAATTCAGGACTTTATCCTTAAAGTAATTGATTAAGGATAGACAGAAATTTTTTTTAAATTTAAATGCAAATGGTACGTTTAAAGGAGATTCTTATAGCCTGATTGCTCAAGCTTTTGTACTGATTCTTCCACTTTTTCTCTCAGAAAAGTTTTATACTTCTTCAGATTCTCAGCAATCTTCGGATCATGAGAGCCAATAATCTGGGCAGCCAGAATCCCAGCATTTACAGCCCCATCAAGAGCTACCGTTGCAACAGGAACACCTGCAGGCATTTGCAGAATAGACAAAACAGAATCCCAGCCATCGATAGAATTGGAAGATTTTACAGGTACACCTATGACCGGAAGTGTTGTAATTGATGCAACCATTCCAGGAAGATGCGCAGCACCACCTGCCCCGGCAATAATCACTTTTATACCTCTATTTATTGCATTTTCAGCATACGATACCATTCTGTGGGGGGTTCTGTGTGCTGAAACAATTGTTACTTCATAAGGAACTTTTAATTCATCAAGAATTTCTGCTGCCTTGGACATTATTTTTAAGTCCGACTGGCTTCCCATTATAATTCCAACCATGTTTTTTTAGTTTTTACCTCATCCTAAATCTCTTTCCCAAACTAGATGGACTTTAGTGCAGAGGAAATGAACAATTATACTTTTAACTTTCTGCTTTTAACTTTTACTTATAACTTAATACTTATTACTCATTAAGCTATTACTCTAAACCTCTCTTTAACCAAATCGGCCTTTTGTTTTAGTCCACTAATTTCATCATCTAAAATTGTGATATGGCCCATTTTTCTGAAAGGTTTTGTGATTTTTTTTCCATACAAATGTATGTGAACTCCTTCTATTCCAAGAACATCATTTAACCCCTCATACTTTGCAAGTCCGGAATAGCCGTCAGCACCAAGTAAATTTACCATGGCAGCAGGTTTTAATTGCTTTGTAGATCCAAGGGGAAGTCCAAGGATAGCTCTTAATAATTGCTCATACTGAGAAGTAAAATTGGCTTCAATGGTTTGATGCCCTGAGTTGTGCGGTCTAGGGGCTGCTTCGTTTACCAGGATTTTTCCCTCTTTTGTAAGAAACATTTCAACCGCAAGCAAACCTACCATTCCCAGAGATTCAATTACTTTTTCTGCAATTTCCACAGCTTCTTTTTTCTGAGCTTCAGTGATCTGAGCGGGAGCCATGAGATACTCCACCAGATTGTGAACAGGATGAAAAATCATCTCGGTTACAGGAAAGTGTTCTTTTTCACCTTTGATATTTCGGGCAACAATTACAGAAATTTCCTTCTCAAAATCTACTTGTTTTTCTATCAGAGAAGGCCCATCCATGGCTTTAGAAAGATCGGATACCGAATTTAACTGTTGAACACCTCTCCCATCGTAGCCTGATTTACCCAACTTTTGAAATGCAGGAAACAAGTGAGGAAATTTCGAAAGCTCATCTATGTCATTGATAAGCTCAAAATCAGCCGTAGGAATCGAATTGTTTCTGTAAAACTGTTTTTGAAGCCTCTTATCCTGAATAGTTTTAATGCATGAAGGTTGAGGAAATATTTTTTTACCTTCATTTGCAAGAGCCTGAAGAGCATCCGCATTAACATTTTCAATCTCGATAGTTATGAGGTCTTTATCTTTCCCAAATTTATAAACAGTTTCATAATCAGTTGGATCGCCGAGGATAAATTCATGAGCTATTTTTGCACAGGGGGCCTCCTTATCAGGATCCAGAGTGCATACATAAAGGTTAAGATCTACAGCTGACTGAATAAGCATTCTTCCCAGCTGACCACCGCCAAGAATTCCTAATTTAAAATCCTGATAAAACTCCACTTTGAAATCTGTTTTTTCTCAAAATTACTAAAAATAAAAACCCCGGCCATATAGACTCGGGGCTTTTAACTAACCAGATGAAAAAAATAAACCTGAAAAATTTAACTTAACACATGATCATTTAAGTTTTTTACATCTATTTGCTTTGGAACCCATTAGAATTTAAAAATTGCAGCTAAGCCAAATGTTGTTTGACTATTTACAGCGTCTCCATTTTTATCTTCATAAATTTTAGTTGGGGAAGTATCCATCCTAAATTCTGGTTTCAAGACCAAAGCACCTTCTGCAAGGGTAACCGGAGCAGTGATTGTCAAAGAGTTGTTAGTACTTTTCAGATATCTCATTCCATATTTATCTTTAAAATGTTCATATCTTACTCCAAGACTTAGGAAATCTGTGATATCATAATGTGCATAACCAGCTAAACCTCCCCATGTGAGGGTAGATTTGTCTTCACCATAAGGAGAAGAAAGCGCTTTAAATGCCTCTTCTGTGTTATTGTCAGTTGCTTTATAAAAACCATAAGCTCCATTTAAACCAACATACAATTTTTCAGTAAGCTGGTATCCCGCAGTAAGATCGAATAAGTGTCTGTTGTAGTTAACAGCCCAAGGAGTAGCACCACCCACTGTATCAAGAGAGGTATCATCATTGTAACCACCGATCCAGTTTACATAAACATTCATTCCTTCAATCGGGCTCACAAATACCTGAGCAACACCTGACTTCTGTTTGTTATTTTCAAAAAGGTTATCCCAGTTGTTTACTAAACCAATCATTACGCCAACTTTATCACTGAAAGCATAATTGGCTTTTGCTCCAACATGGTAAAAAGGACCATTATTGAAAAGGTTTGATAAAGAGTAGTTATAATTTACAGGAGCATCAATAACTTCATAACCTATGTGTGTTCCGAACTGACCAACTGTAAATGAAAGCTTATCTGTTGCTTTGTAAGTTCCATATGCCTGTTTGATAGAAGCGGATGAACCATAGATATTTGAAAAGGAAGGATTTGTATAAAGGTTTGCGCTACCAGTAGTATATCCTTGAGCATTTACATTACCAAAGTTACCTAACTCAGCATTCGGTCCGAAAGTAAGATCAGCTACGATTTCAATTTTTTTGGATGTATACATGAATTTAGTCTGAACCAAGCCTATAGCAACCTGATTGGTCGTTCTGTCAAATGCCCTCCCCGCACCAGTGGCTCCAAGCAAACTTCCTGATTTAGGCCTGTTAAATGCCCAGTTGTAATAGGTATCGATATAGCCTGTAATAGTTAATTTTCCCGGCTCTGCCGAAGTAGAATCTTGTGCCTTGGCTGTCAATACTAGTAAAAAAGTCAGCGATAGCAGTAAGTTAAATTTACGCATAGTACTTGTTTGTTTAGTTAGTAAATAATTTATAAAGGTTAATTAATAAAGGTTAAAATAATTGGTCTTTCACATAGAAATAATCATAATATAGCCTATGTAAACTTAGATATTTTTTATTTCCATGTCAATAGGCCTAATAGAAAAATCCAAAAGAAATATTAAATAATATGCAAATAACAGGCTAAATGAACACATTAAATTAAAATTATACAATTCAGGAATAAAAAGTTGAAAGAACTTAATTTTTCAAAAAATAAGAATAATACAATTTTCAACCAACTTCTAAAAATATAATAAAATCAAGAAAAGGCCTTAAAACCTAAAAAAATCAGCTTTTTTCTGCACACAACCTGCATTTTTTAACCTATAAGATAACTAAAATATTATATTTCTAAATTTATAGTTATTTTTTTAGCCTACTTTTTAAAAATTATAACAAATAATCAAAAACTAAGTCTATTTTCAATGCTAAAATAGGAAATGACAAGATGAATTTTCAAACCTCACCATATTAAATGACTTGAAAAGCGATTTTTAGGATGGCAAAAGAATGTTAGACTCAAAAATTAATATCATAATGAAAAAAAATAGATAACATTTGAGCAAATGGCTATAATTTAGGGGCAAAACTTTAAATACTGGACCATCACAGCTATAGAATCAAAAAATTGGGAGAAGTTTAAGGAGAGTTGGCCAATTCAACAGGCTTTAAAACCAATTTTGCTTTAGTTATTCAGATATAAAAAAAACGAGCTACGAAAAATATATGTATGAAAAATGGCCCCACATCAGGTAAAAAGCTACCAAAAGCAATGATATTAAAGGCCAGAATTATCTCTAAAAAGGAAAAGGCTGAACTTTAATAAAGTTCAGCCTTTTTATACAGAAAAACTTATCTAAGTTACCCTAAAAGAGAAACCCCTGTCATTTCTTTCGGTTTTTCTACCCCAATCAACTCCAATACCGTAGGAGCAACATCCCCCAGTTTACCATCTTTTAGCTTTCCTTTAAACGAGCTATCAACCACAACAAAAGGAACAAGGTTAGTAGTATGTGCAGTATTAGGACTGCCGTCCTCATTGATCATAACATCCGCATTACCATGATCTGCAAGGATAAGACATGTATAGCCATCTGTCAATGCTTGTTTTACAATTGCTTCAACACACTCATTTACTGTTTCAACTGCTTTTACCGCTGCACTGAAAACCCCGGTATGTCCGACCATATCAGGATTGGCAAAGTTAAGGCACACAAAGTCAACTTCCTTCTTTTTAATTTCAGCAATAATCTTGTCTTTAATTTCAAAAGCGCTCATTTCAGGCTGCAAATCGTAAGTTGCTACTTTAGGAGACTGACACAAAATTCTGCTCTCACCTTCAAATTCTTTTTCTCTTCCACCGGAAAAGAAAAAAGTCACGTGAGGATACTTTTCTGTTTCCGCAATCCTGATCTGCTTTTTCCCAGCCGCAGCCAAAACCTCTCCAAGCGTTTGATTTAGATTGTCTTTATCAAAAATAACTTTTACTCCTTTAAAACTATCATCATAATTTGTAAGTGTTACATAATACAAATCAAGTTTTTTCATATTTTGCTCCGGAAAATCCTTCTGAGTCAATGCTATTGTAATTTCTCTTCCTCTGTCTGTTCTGAAGTTAAAGCAAAGCACTACATCGCCTTCTTCAATAAGAGCAAGTGGCTGATCTTTATCATTCACCACAACGAGTGGCTTAATAAATTCATCCGTCACTCCTTCAGCGTATGAATCAAGGATTGACTTTTGAACGTCTTTGGTTTTAGTACCGGCACCATGAACAAGGAGATCATAAGCAAGCTTAACACGTTCCCATCTATTATCTCTGTCCATAGAGTAATATCTTCCTATAACAGAAGCAATCTTTCCTGCTGAACCATCAAGATGCTTTTGCAGGTCACTGATGTAACCTATCCCACCTTTTGGATCGGTATCTCTACCATCCGTAAATGCATGTATAAACACATTTTCAAGACCTTTTTTCTTTGCAATACTGCAGAGACCTTTCAGGTGGTTAATATGAGAGTGAACTCCTCCATCAGAAACCAAGCCCATAAAATGGACTTTCTTGTTGTTCATTTTCGCATAATCAAGTGCGTCAACCAAAGCCTGTTCGTGCTCCAGTGTGAACTCTTCCACCGCCTTATTAATTTTCACAAGATCCTGGTAAACAACCCTTCCCGCACCGAGATTCATGTGACCAACTTCACTGTTACCCATTTGACCTTCTGGCAGCCCAACTGCAAGTCCCGAAGCCTCCAATTTGCTATTGGGATATTTTGCATATAAAGAATCAACAAATTCAGTGTTTGCTTTGGCAATTGCAGAAACCTCAGGATTTGATCCAAGGCCCCATCCATCCATAATGATTAGGATTACCTTCTTATTCATTTCAGTACTTATTTTTAAAAACGATCACTAGTTACTTAAAATTTAAAAAAGTTAAAAGTCAACCAGGATTAACAACAAAAAAAATGTTACTGTTAATGATTAATTTATAAGATATAATCAGTGATGGATTTAAATGATTTACAAGATTTTTTAATGACCTATACTTATTTAAATTAATTTCTTTTAATTTATTGGCATAATTTTAGCATACATGAAAAATATTAAAATTCGAGTTAATTTATGAGAAATCACTCTTTTTTAATTCTTACTCTACTTCTAATGATATTTAGTAAGAATGTAGTAGGCCAGTCCGATGTGCTTGAGGGCACTAAAAATGCCTTAAAAGCGGGAAGCTCAAAAGATATTTCGAAATATTTTAATGATATGGTGGAAATTGGCCTGAATAAGGAAGATAAAAAAACCTATAGCAAAACGCAGGCAGAATTCGTACTAAGAGATTTTTTCAAACAATACCCTCCTACAGATTTTCAATATGTACACCAGGGTTCTTCTAAAGAAGGAATGAAGTACACAATCGGAAAATATATGTATAATGGAGGCACATTCAGGGTAATAACAGTTGTTAAACAGTTTCGCGGAAGTTACCTGATTGATTCAATAGTATTTGAAGAGTAAATAATAAATAACGCAAATTTCTCGAAGGCTCTGAAGATATTCGGAGCTTTTTTTATTTTTGTCCCGTGAATTTTCTTTCAGAACAAGCAATATTTGAGTTTATAGACTCAGCTCTTGCGGAGGACGTCGGAACAGGCGATCATTCCACATTGGCTTCTGTTCCTCCAGATGCCATTAATAAAGCTCAGCTTTTAGTAAAAGATGAGGGGGTATTAGCCGGCATAGCACTTGCAGAAATGATATTTTCAAGAGTGGATCCGGACCTCAAAATGGAAGTTCTTATTCCTGATGGAATCAGAGTAAAGCCAAAAGATGTTGCTTTTAAAGTACATGGCAGAGCCAGGTCAATCCTAACAGGAGAGAGACTAGTGCTCAATTGTATGCAAAGAATGAGCGGAATTGCAACGCTTACAACAACTTTTAATGAGCTAATCAGGGATACTGGCTGTAAACTTCTGGATACTAGAAAAACCACTCCTAATTTCCGTTTGCCTGAAAAATGGGCTGTTTCTATTGGAGGTGGGGTTAATCACAGATTCGGTTTATATGATATGATTATCCTTAAAGACAATCATATTGATTTTGCAGGGGGAATAAAACAAGCAATAGAATCAACCAGAAATTACCTTGAGAAACATTCTTTATCATTAAAAATAGAAGTGGAAACACGATCTCTTAAAGAAGTGGAAGAAGTACTCAATACAGGAGGTATTGACAGGATTATGCTTGACAATATGAGTCCTGAGCTTATGAAAGAAGCCGTGGAATTAATCGCCAGAAAATATGAAACTGAGGCATCGGGAGGCATAAATGAATCTACCATAAGATCCTATGCCCTAACAGGAGTTGACTATATTTCCTGTGGAGCTTTGACCCACTCCTTCAAAAGTCTGGATCTTAGTCTAAAAGCATTTTAAAAAAACTTATATACAGAAGAATCAGGGAATTATGATTATCAAAACTAAAAAGTACCAGTTACCTAAAAACACTTACGTAAAGATTGCCCTTACAAACCTTGTCAAAAAACAATGGTGGTATATATTCGGACCAATATTGTTCGGATGTATCGCCTTTTTCCTTCCGGATTACAAATGGTGGTTTATTGTTACTGCAATCATCGCTGTTGTTGGATACATCCTTTTCTGGGCGATACAGTTTACCGGAGTTACCCAATTACCACAAAATCAAATAATGTTTGATAAACTTACCTATGAAATTGATAGCAGACAGGTACTCATCAAATTAAACCCTAAACAAGGAAGTCCGATTCAATGGAATATGGTAGTAGCTGCAGAAAAATCTAAGGACGCATATTTGCTTATCATCAACAAGGCTCAGATTATTCACTTGCCTTTTAAGATCTTCAATTCAGATAATGATATTCGTTTTATGGATAGCATTTTGAAAAGGAAAGAATATATTAAATAAGTTGTAAGTTATAAGTTGAAAGCTAAAAGAGGGAAGAGCATCTGCAAAGATTGTCTTCCCTCTTGCATTTATGTATAGCTGATAACGCAAAAGCAATGAAAAAGAGAAAGGCAACCTTCATCAAGATAGCCTTTCAATGTATTTAACTTTAAACTTTTAACTTTTAACTTAGTACTTATAACTCAATTCTTAACCATCTTCACATGGTATGTCTTTCCATGCACAACTACTTTTAGAAGATACATTCCAGAGCTTAATGAAGCTCCGATATCAACTTTTTCCCCTACTCCAAGATTTTCTGCTGTTTCCACTATCATACCCGAGAGGTCAACCACATATGCAGAATAGCTGCTGTTATATGGAGAAACTATTGACAATTGAGATGATTTCAGAAAAGGATTTGGGACAAGACTTATTCTTGTCTGATCCTCATTAGAAACAGTAACAATTTTACTTAACTCATGTGACCCATCAAAATCAACCTGCTTCAGTCGATAATAGAACAAACCATTAACAGGATATCGGTCTTCAAATGTGTAATATAAGACAGATGAGCTGATACCCGCTGCCTGAACCTTTCCGATTCCGGTAAATTCTTTACCATTAGTGGATCTCTGTATTTCGAAATAACTGCTGTTTTCCTCTGATGCAGTAATCCAGCTTAAGGAAGTAACATTATTTTCTCGAGTTCCCTTAAACTCCAATAATCTTACAGGAGTAATCTCACAACCAGCGCCAATAGTTGCAATAACCGGCAGCCTACTACAGTTATTTCCAGTTGAAATTTTCCAGTCATAGAAATACATGTAATCATTTGCATCGGCTTGTCCTCCGAGAGTTCCTGTAATTGATACAATTCCTGAAGGATTAGAAACATAAGGATATGATGCTCCTGTGGAATGCCAGAAAGGCTCACCATTCAGATTGAGAAAAGATATCCTCATTCCAAGATTCGCTCCCCAGGCAGATTTGATGTCAAATCCTGTGAAATTAAAGGTAATCAGACTATTTGCCATTGCTGTAGTGACATTTACAGGCTCTGATGTAAATGTCTTGACAGGACTAAGTGGTACTCCTGAACTATTCACTATTTCCACAGTAATAGTTGCAGCAGTATTGTTAGAATAAATATTTCCAAACGGCACTTTGAATGAAGTAAGAGTAAAATCCTTAGTGACATTAAATAGTAAAACATTACCGGCAGGAGCAGCTCCCCAGCTGCTGCCACCGCTATATACTGTAGTTGGCCCAACACTTCCTGCAGTACTGCTCATATCCTGAACATAGTATGTTCCGGCAGCCGGTGCATCAAAGGTAGTAACTCCGGTAGCCAAAGGAGTAGTAGAAGTTGCTGTCGCATACCAGTTATATGGCCCTCCAGTGGCGCCAGCTATTGAAAGTTTAATTGGAGCAGCAGAAGCACAACCATCAACGGGGATAGGCATACTTGAAGTAATAGTTATACTTGCTTCTGTGGTTGTACAACCTGCTATACTTGCAGCAATTTTATAAACTCCTGCTTTTCTCACATTAAGCAACGCTTGGGCTTCTTCTCCTGTCAGGTTATTACCATCGAGGCTCCATTGCCAGATGGTAGAGCCTGGAAAACCTGCAGCATTTGTAACTGTAAGATTTACAAAGGCCGGATTGCATAAATCGATAGCACCAGTCGGTGATAAAACAGGGACAGGCAATGTACTGCTGATGACAATAGTATCTGACTTACTGCAGGCAACAGCATTCGCTGCATCTAAGGAATCTCTTATCACTACATACGTTCCTGCGCCGTTAGCTGCCGTAACTGCATATTTATTATCGGCAGCATTACCACTACTGTTTACAAGAACAGATGCGGTCGGACTGATCTTCTTCCATGTAAATCTTATTGAACTACCTGCAGATGTATTTGAGTTTAACTGAATAGGAAAAGTAGTGCCACAAGTGCTTATGTCTGCTCCAAGAGATGGGATTTCACATGTTGGTGGATTTCCACAAAATTTATTTGTATCCACAGGAGCAACTCTTGAATTAATAAATCCAAGAGCACCAACTAATCCTGCATTATAATCTATACCAACTTCTGAATTAACATAATCTTCCCGATTGTCATTATAGGTACCATCGCGTTTACCGCCAACCAAAGCTCCCAACTGTTGATTTTTTGCTGGAATTGTAAGACTGTTATCCGTTCCGGCTGGGTTGTCATCTCTAAGAAATGCATTCCGATGGTGGGGTTTTAGAGGGGAAACATAGCCAGTTCCTCCAGGAACGAACCCTACGATATAAGATCTTTTGGAAGTATTTGCTCCCATTATATAATCTATATCCTTGTGCAGCTTTTCCAGAACAGGAGCTGTATAATTGTTATTTAGCTTGCAGTATAAGGCAATTAGAAAAGATGAATTAGCATTGTAGCGTAATGCCCCCCAACCTCCTCCGTGAGCATTATAAACCCCTTGCCCATTTCTGCTTCCATCCGCCAGAAAGTGACCGGTTATTCGGTTATTAAATGTAGTTAATGAAGCTGCATCTCCTAACACAGCCAAATTATACAAGGCAATCTCCCCTGTATTTGCATAATCAAAAGTATAACCCATGTTCGGAGTTATTGGTCCCTGGCTAATGGCTTCCGTCCTATAAGCAACATTACCTGTAGCCCAATACAACTCTGCACACAAAGTAGCAAAATCATCCTTCCAATTTGTTTTTGCTCCATACTGGCCACCCCCTGCAGAGCCAACAGTACCAGGATTTGCCTTGGCATAATTATATGCATAGACGGCATGTTGAAGACAAGTGGCTGCAAAAGCCGCATCAAATTTTTTATACATTCTTGACATTAATGCTAGTGTGGCACCACAGAAAGACGGCATTGAAGCATCCTGAGGATTTTTATATACTGGTCTTGGCTGTCCACCATTATTTGCGTCGTTGGTCTGCATTTTAACTGCGGTCTCCCACCTGCAATGATCTCCTGGACAACCACCTTTTCCTACCTGGTAATAAAATGTAGATGAATTTGGAATACATTTAATAAGAAACTCTGCCTCATGTTTCATTTCATCCAAGACATCAGGAATACAATTTGGATCATGGGCATTATCTTCAAAATTCCACTTATTTGCAGCTTTATATCCTTGATAATCGAATGAATACCTATCATCATATCCAGTCTTAAATTCTGCATAACCTTTGAGGAGAATATAAGCAGAATAAAACTGCGTCTGCCCAAACTTTACATGATCCCCGCAATC
Source organism: Sporocytophaga myxococcoides (assembly GCF_000775915.1). Classification (NCBI taxonomy): domain Bacteria; kingdom Pseudomonadati; phylum Bacteroidota; class Cytophagia; order Cytophagales; family Cytophagaceae; genus Sporocytophaga; species Sporocytophaga myxococcoides. Next base: position 187,235 of record NZ_BBLT01000003.1, on the reverse strand, counting down.
ATGCCAACCGCCGGAAAGGTCATGTGCCCCGTCTGCATCAGCAATAAAGGCCTTACCTCTTAAACCTGCAGGCACACCAGCCGGTAAATGATTATAAATAGTCCAGTTATTATCACCAGATCTTTGAGCTCCATAAAATCTTGTGGTCATCCACAATGCTTTTTGATAATCTGCATTTGTGAGAGTCTGAGAAAACAGTGATTGACTAAAACTGATGAGGATAAATAAAATACAATAAATCTTTTTCATTAGAAGGCTTCTCTACAATCTATCAATTTACAAATAAAAAATTGCATTAAAAGCCGAAGAGATTCTCTATCTAATAACAATGATGTAATAAATCACCACTGTTTTTTAAATTTCGTGCTTAAATATTTAATCAAAATGAAGTAAGAACCATTCGTAGTGATATAGTTGACTGAATTACAAAGGAATACTAAAACTTATCTCTAACTTAGATGAATTATAAACTAAACATAAAAAAGGCAAATTTAATGGCCTAAAAACAAATGTGCTTTTCCCTACTACCACCAGTTTGTCCATAAAATGAAATGGCACAAACCTAACTGAACTATCTGATTATATACAAATGGTAATAGTGAATTGAATTTTAAACATTTAAATAAAAATCCTACTTTTTGGTTAAAGAAAGAAGAAGACAAAAAACCGATAAAAATTCGCATAATGATCTGCAAGAATAAGATAAGAAAGTTGAACAAAAAAAATCAAGGAAAAAGACTATTGCTGTAAGTCAGACTTTATTCAACTTTAAATTATAATAAATAGAAAACCAATAAAAAGAGGGAGACCTGATTTTTATCTCCTATCTCCCTCTTTTAAAATGAATGTTTTAATTTATTGCTTCACCAGCTTACATCTAAAGTTTCCTTTATCTGTAATCAATTCAATAATATAGAATCCAGCAGGATAATCAGCCCCGAAAGCTACCTGGGAGCTGGAAAGTACCTCTTTCTGATCAACAAGAAGATTAGAATTCAAATCATAAACCTTAACGATTGCTTCTCCTTGAAGCGTTGACAAATCCATTAAGAATTCATGATTAGAAGGATTTGGATAAATTTTAATAGACCCGGCCTGACCATCGTTGATTCCTGCCGGACGAACATCAATTAATTTAGCAGGAGAAACTGAAGTCCCTCCTGTGTTTGAAGCCACAACAGAGATGCTGGCATCGTCATTGCCAAATTTTATAACAACTGAATTTGTTCCTTGTCCCGAGAGAATTTGAGCACCACCAGATACACTCCAATTATAAGTAACCCCCTGAATCTGAGTAACAGTATAAGTCACAGTTTCTCCTTGCCCGACATTATCGGGACCTGAAATCTGCGGCTGAACAGGAGGTGTTGATGTACAAGATGCATTGATTGTAGCAACAACTGGAAGTCTTGCGCATCCATTGCCTACACTTACATTCCAGTTATAATAATAAAGGTACCATCCATTCCCAACAATCCAGTCAGGATCTGTTCCCTTTATAGAAACAACACCAGAAAGCGTATAGGGATAAGTTGCTCCTCCTCCATTCATATGCAATTTAGCACCGCCTGAAACTGTTCCGTCCATATAATAATCAGTACCTTGAGGTATTGAAAATCCAAGATCTAAGACCTGCGAACCGCCGGAACCTGAGATTGTAAATGATTTGGAAGCTACTACTGTTGTTTTGTCGCTTTTCAGAACCCTTACAGTGAGCGTACCTGCTGCATTTGGATAAACAGTAACAGAATTTAAAGTAAAGGCACTAAGCGCATCAAATTTTAACTTATAGGCATAATCATTTCCGTCCCAGACAGTACCTATTGTATTATTGACTGGTCCGACATTTCCTTTAGTTCCGCCCCCGGAAGCATCCTGCACATAATAAGTGGTAGTCGAAGAAATTGATGGAGTAGTATAGGTATTGCCTGTAGAAAGAGCGCTGCCTCCAGAAGAACTACTATACCAGCTATATGGTGCTGTACCTCCACTCACACTTAACGTAACTGTCCCTGCTGAAGATCTACATCCATTTACAGGAGTAGGCAGACTGGAGGTTAATTTTATTTCATCAGAGGTAGAATTACATCCAGAGATGCTGGCAGTAAGCTTATATGTTCCAACCTCATTAACATTGGACAATGTGCTGCTGGTAGCGCCATTAATGTTTACACCATTTTTCTGCCACTGCCAGGTAGTTCCGGAAGGGAAAGAAGAAAGATTAGAAGGTGTAAGGTTGTAGCTTGCAGGATTACAAAGAACTTTATCCGCACCTAAGGCAGGAGTCTGAAGAGTTGCAGAAATAACTATTTCATCTGTTTGCGTGCAGACTACCTTACCTGTATTATCTACCGAGTCACGAACGACCACATAAGTACCTGCACCATTCGCTGCTGTCACACTATAGTTTGCATCCGCCGCATTACTACTGCTCGTTACCAATGTAACAGCAGACGGACTTGTTTTTTTCCATGTAAATCTGATATTTCCACCACCGTTTGTTTTTGACTGAAGGGTTACCGGAAAAGAACTACCGCACATGCTGATATCCGCACCAAGGTTCGGCTTTTTACAGCTTGAAGGAGGAGGAACATTTCCGCATGGATACCACATATTACCTGTAGCAAGTAAAGCATAAATCGTTCTTAAAGAATTCTGAAAATATGGAGCATCATCCAATCTTGACCCTACATTTCCTGAAGAGACAGAATTCGCAGTCCACCAGTTGAAGAAAGAATTTGCATCATCCTGGCTTGAAGCCATTGCTGCTAAAGCAAATGCTCCGGTAAAAGCTGAATTTCTGTAATCCACATTCTGAGTACCGTCTCTTTTATAGCCAGCCTTGATACCGCTGATACCCGGACCACTTTTAACCCAGCCGGTTAGTTTAGTAAGCCAGCTTTTGGCGTTAGGAGTTCCCCACCATAAATAGTCTATTGCAATTCTCCAGGGTGCTCTTGCAGCATCAAACTGATAATCGGATCTTGAACCACCACCGTCTTCTGCTCTTAGCTCGCAATCCCCTGATCCACCAAGCCCACCATTAGCATCACTCCACGCAGGAATTAAGCCTGTAGTAGGATGAGCAGAAGCCAACAATACAGTATAACTGTCATCTGCAGCTTTTAGCCAGAACGATGACTGTTCCGGCACGAACTGAGCAAATGCTCTATAATATCCGGGGGAAAAATAGGATGGGTTTGTACAGTTACAACCTCCAAACCAGTCTCCTGCTTTTTGAACAGTTAAACCATTGCAAGTTGTGAATTCATAATTCTTTATTTTGGTTATTAAACTCTTTGCATCATTTGAATACGGACCAGACGGCCACTGACAACTGGCTATGACCAATGCCATTGCCGCATCTAGATCTCCATCGGTTGCCCCGTTATTTGAGCCTCCTCCACCAAAACATTCAGCCCCACCACAATTAGCACGACACCAATGCATTAATCCATGATCATTATTTACATTATTTTTATAAAATTGCCATAAACCATCAAAAAGTGTTTTGTCCCCTCTATACACAGCGAGTAGCATCCCATAACCAATGCCTTCAGAATAAGTTTTTCCGTCACCATCTTTTACTCTTGAAACTCCACTTCCGCATGTTTCCACCCATCTGGATTTCCAGTCATTATACCAGGAATCAGCAATAGCAGAAGCTTCTGTTTTACTTTTGACATTTTGCTGAAATCCATAAGGATAACTCCTGTTTTGAGGATAAACATAGGTGGGGGTCTGAGCCATCATTACCTGTATCTGAAAAACAGAAACAAGACAAAGCAGCAATAGGGTAAATTTTTTCTTCATAATAAGTATTTAAACGATTTTCCAAACTGATTTATAAATTATTAGGTACAAAATAGGATTTAACTATTATTGTTTAGCTAAATAAGTAAATTTATGTAATATAAATACAAAAAAATATAGTTTTTTTCCTAACTAATAAGGCTCCAGAGGAAATAAATACAAATAACAAATTGTGGAAATTAAAACGAAAACTACCTAAAATACAATAAGATAATAAAATGGTGTAATTCGAAATGCTTAGCAAAAGGAAGTCAGCATATTGGAAAAATGATCTTTTCCTCAAAAAATTATAAAGGAGCAGGTAATCAAACTTTGAAAGGACTACAACTAACAAAAAACTTAAAAGCTAAACGAAACACTTCAAGTTATTTTTAATGATCCCAGGAATTTTCCAAACCGCCAAATATCCAAAAAAGCAAAAATAACCCTTGAATCAATACATCTAACAATACAACCAAACTCGCAACAGCCAAAAAAATAACAGGTATTAGTTCACTGAAACTACCTCTTTGGGGAATGATAATAAACAAGAAACATAATATCAAAAAGTTTATAAATGAAAGTGAAATTCTGAATGCAGCAAGAGGACCAGTTATTTCAGTGAAAAGAGGATACAATGTTAGAACTGCTACATAAAAAAGAAAGGCAAAACTAACTATAATTCGTATACTAGCCATTTCTGTTGTTCATTTAAGTAAACAATAAAAATTTTTAATACAAAAACTACCAATATTTACCCAAGCCATCTCCTAAGCAAAAAATAATCCTAAAAGTTGATAAAACACCAAAGGTATCAGAAGAAAAAGGAAAGCGACAATTAATATTAAATAAATTATCACTGCCACAAATCCTTTCCCAAAGGAATATACCGGAAAACCTTATCTTCTCAATATTGAAAAATATAAAAACGGTATAGGACATGAATGCCAGATTAAATAAAGTTCCTTAACAGAGTGTCCACTACTACCCGTTATTCAATTATATTTCTGATTTGTATACCGTTAAGGATCTTGTAACTTTCAAAAGATAACAATAAAACACCTCTTTTAACTAAATATATGATATGTAATAAAACTCAAGCCGTAAGCAAGACCAGTCATATAGACTAATTGTATCAATGGCCAGGTCCAGCCTTTAGTTTCTCTATATACAACAGCCAGCGTACTCATACACTGCATGGCAAACAGATAAAATATCAGCAAAGAAAAAGCAAGGGCAGGTGTATACATCGGGCCCCCTGTTTTTGGATTGATTTCCTCTTTCATTCTTTGTTTGATTGTTGCTTCGTCGTCTCCACTGTCTCCCACACTATAAATTGTGGACATAGTTCCGATGAATACTTCTCTCGCTGCAAAAGAAGTGATAAGGGCTACTCCAATTTTCCAGTCAAACCCTAAAGGTCTAATAACAGGTTCTATAAAATGTCCGAACTTACCTGCATACGAAAGTTCCAATTTTTTACCCGAAACTGCATTATCAAAATCAGGAGTTGATTCTGCCAGCTCAGGCTGTTCCTGCCTTACTTCGTCAAGAGCCTTTGTTTCTATATCACCAGGACCATAACTTGCAAGCACCCAAAGTACAACGGAAATTGCTACAATTACTTTCCCGGCTTCCAGAACAAAGGTTTTAACTTTCTCATAAATCGTTAAACCTACATTTTTCCATCTTGGAATTCTATAAGAAGGAAGTTCCATAATGAAAAAGCTTCTCTGCTTGTTCTGCAGAATTTTATTCATTACAAATCCTGAAATGATTGCCGAAAGAAAACCCAGCAGGTATAAAGCCATTAAGACAATTCCCTGAAGATTAAAGAAGCCAAGAATATCTTTCTCAGGAACAACTAATGCAATAAGAATGGTAAAAACCGGAATCCTCGCTGAACAACTCATCAAAGGTGTGACAAAGATTGTAATAAGCCTTTCTTTCCAATTTTCAATGCTTCTCGTTGACATAATAGCGGGAACAGCACAGGCAACACCTGAAATAAGAGGTACTACGCTACGACCGCTCATTCCGAATGGACGCATGAGCTTATCCATCAGAAACATTACCCTGGACATATACCCAGACTCTTCCAGGACAGCGATAAAAGCAAATAGAATGGCAATCTGAGGAATGAAAATAAGAACCCCGCCTAGACCGGCAATGAGACCATCTGTAAGAAGATCAGTAAAAGGTCCGCCAGGAAGATTTTGCTTTAATGCTCCATTTATCCAGGCAATTCCCCCATCAATCAAATCCATCGGAAAGGATGCCCATGCAAAAATGGACTGAAACAGAACAAGTAAAATGAAAAAGAATAGCAGATACCCGAATACTTTATGGGTAAGTATTCTGTCGATTTTTGTTGAGGTTAACTCCTTGTCATCAACGGACTTCTCTTCAACAGTTTCCTTGAGAATCCGGGTAATGACATCATATCTTGCAATTGTTTCTTTGGATTGAAATACTTTTGAGTCAAAACTCCACTTTTTAACAAGTCTTGCAAGCTCCTCTTTTTCCTTTTGAGGAAGCCCTCGCATGTTGTCATACTGATGTGCAAGCAAAATAGCCTGATAGTCATTTTCCAGAGAAAAGTTCTCTTTTACTTCGGATATAATTCCTGAAGCCAGTGGCCCCGGTTTATAATAACTTTCAGGCGGAGTATGCACAGGACAGGCAATAGCGGCTTTTAGCTCACGGATACCTGCTCCTGTTCTCGCATTAATAGCTACTATTGGTACATTAAGCTCTTTTTCAAGTTTAAGAGGATCAATCTTAATCCCATGCTGCTCTGCAAGGTCAAGCATATTGAGAACAAGAATGACCGGAAAACCAAGATCTCTGATCTGGGTAAATAACAGCATATTCCTCTTAAAAGTAGAGGCATCTATCACAACCAGAAGGAGATCGGGAGAAGACGGATCTTTTTTGCTGTGCAGCAGATCCAGGACTATTTGCTCATCCAGCGATTTTGGGTAAAGACTGTATGTCCCTGGAAGGTCAATTATCTCAGCATACAGATTGTCACTGATTTTACTGGTACCAGTTTTCTTATCTACAGTGACTCCGGGAAAATTTCCGATTTTTTGATTTAAACCGGTAAGGTGGTTAAACAGTGAAGATTTACCGGCATTAGGATTACCCAGAAGGGCAACTTTTAACCTCGTTGTTTTTTCAATAGACATATCCCAACAGAGACCAGGAATTTAAAGCAGGATAACCGGAATATCTGCCACTCAAATTCTGAGGTTAATTTTACTTGAACATTAACTAACTATCGCAGCATTACTGTAGCTGCTTCTTCTAATCGTAAAGAAAGATTATATCCGGAAACTTTAATACAAATAGGATCGCCTAATGGAGCTTTATTGCTTAACTCCACCATAGAACCAGGCAGACATCCCATTTCAAGCAGTTTCAGAGACATTTCTTCATCCTTGAAACAACAGACGATTCCCTTTTCTCCGATTTTAAGATCTGCAATGCTTTTTTTGGGGTCACCCATGCTTATTTAGACTGATTTCAAACAAATTTACTACCTAAATGTGAAGCAAACAAACTAGAAATTGCTTTTACAAAAATAAAAATTCAAATATAAGATTTACTAAAAGTAAGAAAAGTCAGTGGGCTATTATCAAAAAAAATAATTTAAGGATCTAAAACTAAATTTTAGCTGAAGTATTTCTCAAGATCCTTTAGTTTAATCAATCCTTCATAATACGCTTTGGCGAATATCACTCCATAAACACCCAGATCCTGAAGTTTATCAATATCTTCTACCGACCTCACTCCACCACTGGCCATTAGTCTGATATCAGGAAATTTATTCAGAATTTTTTTATAAAGGTCAAACGGAGGACCTGCAAGCGAGTCATCGCAGTTAATATCCGTACATTTTACATATAAAATTCCCTGATTATGAAAATAATCCACTAAGTCAATGACATCAACTTCCGTACTTTTGGACCAACCCCTTGTAGCTATTTTTCCATTATTGACATCAGCTCCCAGGATAATTTTATTTCTTCCGTAGGAAATAATCCAGGAAGAAAACAAATCCTTGTTGTTGACAGCTATAGTAGAAGCATGAATTGCATTGGCACCATGTTCAAATGCAAGTCGTATGTCATCATCATCATTAATTCCGCCACCAAAATCTATTGCCAGATCCGTATAGCCCGCTATAGTTTCAATCACCTCCTGATTCATGATCCGTCCTTTTCTGGCGCCTTCAATATCAATCAGATGAATTTTTTTAATGCCATGATCCTGAAATTTCAAGGCCATATCAAGTGGTCGCTCATCATAGATCTTGATATTATCAAGGTTTCCGTTCTGAACCCTTGCTACTCTGAGCTTTACAACTGATATAGCCGGAATTATCTCGATCATGGCATTCTATAACTTTAATAACGCTTATCTGATACCTTTTATGAAAACGTCAATATCCTTCTCCAGGTTTTTGCTTCCTGTAATCGCTTTTACAAATGCGCTTCCAATAATCGCTCCATTAGCATAATCCGTTGCGAAGCAAAACGATTCTTTATCCCTTACATTGAATCCGATCATTAATGGATTTTTTAATCCTGATGCTTTTAACTTGGAAAAATAAGCCTCTTGTTGCCTGATATCTTTTGTGTTTCCAGTTGTACTGTCCGTAGAAACAGCATAGATAAATCCAGTAGCATGCTCATCAATAAGTTTCAAACGCTCCGGAGATGTGTGAGGAGTTACAAGGAAAATGTTGGAAAGATTATTCTTCTGGAAGATTTCTTCGTAGTCTTCAATATATTCTCTAACTGGTAAATCAGGAATAATTACACCATCGACTCCAACGGCTGCCGCATCTTCACAGAACTTTTCAACACCATATCTCAAAACAGGATTGATATAGCCCATCAGCAAAACCGGAATATGAATTTCCTTACGCATTTCTTTTATCTGCTGAAAAAGTCCTTTTATGGTCATTCCATTTTCGAGTGCAATTTCACTGCTTCTCTGGATTACAGGTCCATCAGCCAGAGGATCGGAAAACGGCATTCCGATTTCCACCATGTCCACTCCGGAATTCTGCAATGCTCTGAGTACAGGAAGTGTGTCATTCAAAGCAGGATATCCTGCTGTAAAATATATGTTTAGCAAAGGCTTTTTACTATCGCTGAAAGCCGTAGTCAATCTGTTCTTTAACTGAATTTTAGTATCCATAACCTTAGTCTTTTAAAAATTCTTCTTTTCTGGTTATATATGTCATCAGATCTTTGTCTCCTCTTCCTGAAAGGTTCACTACAACGGTATCTGAAGGTTTAAGATTTAATTTTGCCAAAGATGCTATCGCATGCGAAGATTCAAGAGCGGGGATGATTCCTTCAAGCTTGCTCAATAAAACAGCGCTTTTAAATGCTTCTTTGTCTGTAATTGCTAAAAATTCTGCTCTTCCAGTTTCGAACAGATGGCTGTGAATTGGGCCGATTCCCGGATAATCAAGGCCTGCAGAAATAGAGTGTGCTTCAACAATCTGACCATCCTCCGTCTGCATCAATAAAGTCTTGCTTCCATGCAACACGCCTGGCTTTCCAAGAAAAGTCGTAGCAGCCGAATAGCCAGAATCAATGCCCATTCCAGCAGCCTCTACAGCTACAAGTTTTACTTTCGCTTCGTTCAGATAATGATAAAATGCTCCTGCAGCATTGCTTCCACCGCCGACACAGGCTATTACATAGTCAGGATTTTCCGAACCTGTCTTTTCTTTAAGCTGTGCACGAATTTCTTTACTTATGATGGCCTGGAATCTTGCAACCATATCAGGATAAGGGTGTGGACCAACTACTGAGCCTATTATATAATGTGTATCGGCAGGGTTATTGATCCAGTCTCTGATAGCTTCATTCGTTGCATCCTTTAAAGTTTTGCTGCCAGAGGTAGCTGGCACAACCTTAGCACCAAGCATTTTCATACGTTCAACATTGGGCTTCTGACGTTCCATGTCAATTTCCCCCATGTACACTATGCAGTCAAAACCAAGCAAGGCACACACAGTAGCTGTTGCAACACCATGCTGGCCTGCGCCAGTTTCAGCAATAATCCTTCTTTTACCTAGTCTTTTGGCAAGAAGAATCTGGCCAAGGGTATTGTTAATTTTATGCGCACCTGTATGACAAAGATCTTCTCTCTTAAGATAAATATTTGCTTTAAAGTGCTCTGAAAGTCTTTTAGCAAAATACAAAGGAGTAGGTCTTCCTACATAGTCCTTTAAAAGGTTGTTATACTCTTCGATAAAGGATTCCTCATGCATAATATTGAGATACTTTTCCTTTAGTTCTTCCACATTAGGGAAAAGCATTTCCGGAATGTATGCACCTCCGAAGCTTCCATAAAACCCGTTTTTGTCTACTGTAAAGTTCATAATGCTTTTAGCTTTTGAGCAAATGATGATATACTATCTATATTTTTTAATGCAGGTGATATTTCAAACCTGCTGTTTACATCTATGGCGTGAATATTTAATTTTTTATTCAGATCTGAAATTTCTTCCAGATGTTCTTCACCTATGCCTCCGCTTAAAAAAAGCGGAACTTCATTATCATAATCTTTTAAAACGGACCAGTCAAATCTCTGACCGCTGCCACCATAGGCATCTGTCTTTGTATCAAGAAGAAAAAAATCTGCTGCCTTTTTAAACTTACTAAACTCTTCCGCTGGCAACTGATTGCTCACCGAAAACACCTTGATAACTTTGAGACCAAGACTTTTCAGCTCATCAGCCTGAGCAGGAGATTCATCTCCATGAAGCTGGATCATATGCAAATCCAAAGCTTTTGCATGCCTGATAATTTCACTATTCGCTTCATTTACAAAAACCCCTACTTTGGGAATATTAAGCGGTTTAATAAAAGAAATAGCGTCATTATCTCCGACAAACCTTTTGGATTTTTTATAAAAGATAAACCCAATATAATGCGGCCCAACCTGAATTAACTGCTTAAGGTTTTCTTCCTCCCTCATCCCACATACCTTGAGCCTGATCATATCTTAAATAGGTTTTTTTGTTTGAAATTGCTTCAGCTGCAATTCTTTTAATTCGTTTGTGAAAGCTCCAAATGCCTCTCCTGGATTTGTGTTTTTCATAAAATTTTCACCGATCAGAAATCCTTCAAAGCCATATTCTTTTAATTGAAGAATAGTCTTGGCATCATGAATTCCACTTTCAGAAACCTTAATAAATCTATCCGGAATTTCCTCTGAAAGTTTATAAGATGTTTCAAGGCTCACTTCAAACGTTTTTAAATTTCTATTGTTCACACCAATAGCATCTATTTCATCCCAGTGATTGGCTTCCAGCTCTTCAAGGTCATGTACTTCCATCAACACTTCCATGCCAAGGCTTTTGGTAAATGCCGCCAGCGCTTTAAGTCTCTTAGGTTCCAATACGGCAGCAATCAGGAGAATTACGTTAGCTCCCATAGATTTTGCTTCCAGAATCTGATACTCATCAATGATAAACTCTTTCCTCAGAATCGGACATTTGATTACATCTCTTGCATGGAGCAGATCTTCATCCGATCCACCGAAGAAATCAATGTCTGTCAAAACAGAAACAGCGCTTGCTCCAAAACAATCATAAGCAGAAACAACTTCTTCTACTGTAACTTTATCATTGATTACGCCTCTAGACGGAGACTTTCTTTTAAACTCTGCAATGATTCCTGTTCTTGATGGATCTGTAAGAAACTTTCTGAAAGAAATATTAGGCAATTCAAAGTAAGCCGACTTTTCAAGCACACTTGCAGGAGTAAGCCTTTTTCTCTGCTCCACTTCCTTTATTTTGCGCTCGATGATTTTATCAAGTATGTTCATATTCTTAATTCAGAGATAGTAATGTTTTAAAGGCGCTCAAAGCTTTACCGGATTCAAGTGACTCTTTGGCAAGACCGATAGCATCTTCCAGGCTAAGCTCAGGCCTCGTGCACCAGATCGCCATTGCTGCATTTACAATGACAGCAGAGGTTTGTTCCTGTGTTGCCTCATTACACAATACATTCGTAAATATTTTAGCTGAAGACTCTAGAGACTTACCTGATGTCAAAGCTTCTGCCTTAACCCTACTGAAACCAATATCTTCCGGCCGAAGAATAGTCTCTCTTTTATTACTAATGATCTTAAAAGCACCAGTAAGAGAAATTTCATCATAACCATCCAGTGAATGTAGTATGGTAAAGTTTTTACCTGTTTTCTGGTAAAGATAACCATAAAGCCTTGCCAATTCAAGACTGAAAACACCTACAAGCTGGTTTTGAGGAAATGCAGGATTAGACATTGGTCCGAGCATATTGAAAAAAGTTTTCACTCCCAGATCTTTTCTGATAGGACCAACATTTTTCATTGAAGGGTGGAAAAGTGGTGCATGCAGAATACATATTCCCGTCTTTTCAATCTGATTTCTCAGAGTGCTTATTTCATTGGTAAACTTATACCCAAAGTGCTCCATGATATTGGAAGATCCAACCCCTGAGGAAACACCGTAATTTCCATGCTTAGCAACTTTGACACCAGCCCCGGCAACAACAAAAGAAGCCAATGTAGAAACGTTAAACGTATCTTTGCCATCCCCGCCAGTACCACAGAGATCTATTGGATTATATTCCGACAAATCAGTTGCGAGACAAAGTTCGAGCATGGCGTCCCTGAAACCTTCCAGCTCTTCAACAGTAATACTGCGCATCATATAGACAGTCATGAAACATGCCATCTGACTATGATTCACGCGACCTAAGGTAATATCTGTCAGAGCTTGTTTCGCAGTATCTTTGCTCAGACTTTTTTGCTCCAGTAGCTGAAGAATTATTTCTTTCATTATCAAATCGGATTAACCGTTTAACCAGTTTTTCATAATCACTTTACCATTTTCTGTGAGAACAGATTCAGGATGAAACTGCACACCTCTTACTTTGTACTTCTTATGTCTGAGGGCCATTATATTGCCCTTCTCATCTGCAGCAGTTACTTCTATCTGATCAAGATTACTATTCGGATCCACTGCCCATGAATGATATCTTCCGCACATAAACTCTTGAGGAAGGCCATCGAAAATATAGTCAGAAAGGCAGATTCTTGTTTTAACTGAAAGTCCATGATATACTTGATCAAGATTAATAAGGCTTGCACCATAGACTTCTCCTATTCCCTGATGACCCAGGCATACACCGAAAATATCTTTTTCGGCACCATACTTCCTGACTATTTCCTGCAAAATCCCCGCTTCTGAAGGAACTCCTGGTCCAGGGGAAAGCAAAATTTTATCAAAATTCTTAACCTCATCAATGGAAATTTTATCGTTACGATGAATTTCCATATTTGAACCAAAGCCTAACTCCTTTATAATATGAACTATGTTATATACAAAAGAATCGTAATTGTCTAAAACTAAAAGGCGCATAGTACTTATATTTCTTTAGCTAGTTTAATTGCAGTGCGAAGAGCAAGCAATTTGTTATGTACTTCATTTAATTCACTTTGCAATTCTGATTTTGCAACTACTCCTGCTCCTGCCTGATAATACAGATGATTGTTTTTACTCAGGAAAGAACGGATCATGATAGCATGGTTAAAATCTCCATTAAAGGAAAGCAGACCGATACACCCACCGTAATATCCTCTGTTTCCATTCTCAAATCTGTTGATCAGGGTCATCGCCATATGCTTGGGTGCACCAGAAAGTGTCCCTGCCGGGAACGTATCGGCCACAAGGCTTAACGAAGATTTATCACCCTCTAATACACCGGTTACTTTAGAAACAAGGTGAATAACGTGAGAATAATATTGTATTTCTTTAAAAGTTTCGACTTCAACCTCTTTTCCACTGCGGCTCAAATCATTACGTGCCAGATCGACAAGCATCACATGTTCCGAGTTTTCTTTAGGATCGTCAAAAAGCTTCCTTGCTAATTCAGCATCATGGTCATCGTTTCCGGTTCTTTTAAAAGTCCCGGCAATCGGATAAATACTTGCTTTTCCGTTTTTAATAACGATTTGTGCTTCAGGACTGGAGCCGAAAATTTTGAAACTTCCGTAATCGAAATAAAAGAGGTATGGAGAAGGATTTACAGATCTTAAGGCTCTGTAAACATTGAATTCATCACCGGTATAACTTTGGGAAAATCTTCTGGAAAGTACGATCTGAAAAACATCACCTCGGTAACAATGGTCAATTCCTTTCTTTATAACATCAAGGAATTCTGCATCTGTGAAATTTGATATTTCGTCATCACAGGGAAAGAATTTGTATGAAGCAAAATTCTTATTTATAAGAAGAGACTCTACCTGATCAAGTCCTGTACATTGGTCGTTGTAACAGTGCTCAAAAATAAACAGCTCATTTTTGAAGTGATTGACAACAATCACGTACTGATACACATGGTAAAGAATTTCCGGGATTTTTCTGTCTTCAGATTCGAATGTCTTTATATCCAGGTCTTCGAAATATCTTACAGAATCATAGGCCATATACCCGAATAACCCATTGTTGCTGAAATTAAACGGACTTTTCTCCGCTTCAAAAGAGCTTTTAAAACTTTCTAGTGCAGTCAAAACCTGAACTCTGTCCGTAATTTTTACTGACTTTGAAGTTTTGTCAGGGTACTCAGTAATGATGTTTCCATCTGAAACCTCAAATTTTGCCAGAGGGCTGCAGCAGATATATGAAAAGCTGTTTTCATTGCTATGGTAATCCGAGCTTTCCAGCAGAATGCTATTTGCAAATTTATCTCTGACTTTAAGGTAAATACTCACTGGAGTGATCGTATCCGCCAGTAGTTTTTTGTATGTTGTTGTAAGTCTGTATTGTGCCATTTGATTTTACCCCTTTTTTAAAACTAAAAAAGCTTGCCGTTGTTGAACAGCAAGCTTCTTTTTATATTTATATATACATAGACCCTCTGTTCACATTTTCCTAGAAATGCTCCACCACCAGCCATTATGTACGTTTAACTTCATGATTTTATCGACGAACGCTCAAAGTAATTGATAATTTTCCGAAAGTCCAAAATTTAACCAAAAAATATTGCATTAACTAATCCCAATGGTTTTGTTATCTTTGTACTTCATAAAAATTACTATGTTGCTCAAAGAGGTCAATTATCAGATTCAGGGCGTAGAATTAGCCGAAATTGCAAAAGAATTCGGTTCCCCTGTTTATGTTTACGATGCGGAAAAAATCCTTTCGCAGTTTCAAAGGTTAAAAAATGCATTTTCAGGTGTAAATCTAAAGATTAAGTACGCTGCAAAAGCTTTGACCAATCAGGCCATCCTTAAGCTTTTAAATAAAGCAGGATCAGGGATAGATGTAGTTAGTCTGCAGGAACTGGAGCTAGGTCTTTTAGCAGGCTTCGAGGCAAAAGACATCATGTTTACTCCTAACTGTGTGGCTTATGAAGAAATTCAGGCTGGGGTAAAAAAAGGCGTAACCATCAATCTTGATAACCTTCCTTTCCTTGAAAAATTCGGTAAAGAATATGGTTCTTCGGTACCATGCTGCATAAGAATCAACCCGCATATAGATGCAGGAGGAAACGTTAAAATTATGACAGGACATAAGGAATCTAAGTTCGGTATCTCCATAGAGCAGTTTCCTGAAATTCTGAACATCGTTTCTAAATACAATATTGATATCATCGGACTGCATATCCACAGCGGTTCTGACTTTAAAAGTGCAGATGCTTTTGTAAAAGCAGCTGATATTCTTTTTGATCTTTCCAATAACTTTAAAAACCTGCGTTTTCTTGATTTCGGAAGCGGTTTTAAAGTGGCTTATAAAGAAGGAGATTATACAACTGACATTGCTGAACTGGGAGAAAAAATGTCTTCTTCGTTTCAGCAATTCTGTAAGAAATATGGCAGAGATTTAGAGCTATGGTTCGAGCCAGGTAAATTTCTTGTGAGCGAATCAGGTTATTTGCTGGTTCAGACAAATGTGGTAAAAGAAACTCCTGACCTTACTTTTGTCGGTGTCAACTCCGGCTTGAATCACCTTATTCGTCCAATGATGTATGGTGCTTACCATAGCATAGTCAATATCTCTAATCCTTCAGGTGTTGAAAAACCATATAACGTTGTAGGGTACATCTGCGAAACAGACACATTTGGATCAGGACTAGTGATGAATGAAGTTCGTGAAGGAGATATCCTTGCAATCAAAAATGCAGGAGCTTATGGTTTCAGCATGAGTTCAAACTATAATTCGAGATTCAGACCTGCTGAAGTGCTTGTGTATAAAGGCAAGGCACATCTCATCAGAAAAAGGGAAACGATGGAAGATCTGCTGAGAAATCAGGTGAATCTAGAGCTATAAAAAATCAAAGGCTGTCTGGAAAGGCAGCCTTTTTAGTCAAGAATGACCCATTAGCTGCGTCATCCTTAATGATTGATAACTTCAGGAATATAATATCTATTCTAATCATCCCGAATATTGTTAAAATGTTAATTAATATTTTTCATTTTCAAAGTTATGTCACCAATGTTATAGCTGTATATTGATGCAGGCAAAAATGAAAACGAAAGTTTATCAACAGTTTTTACTCCAATTTGGTCAATAGAGGTAACCAATGCCTTTTCAAGCGAATTAGCTTTACAAAATTGAACTAAACTTTTTAGTTCTTGGGGTTTTTCATAGTAGCGATTGCTCCATTTTATTTCTACCCCCCATAAAGGTTTATATTTTTTATCATCAACCAAAACTAAATCTACCTCTCCTTCATTTCTACCATCTTTCCATCTCGCATAGGTTAAATCTAGCTTCTCACGGTGCATCCATTGTGATAGTACAGCTGTTTCTACTAAATTTCCCATTTCACTGTCCATTACAGAAATGGGAGAGAATAAAGCTGTACGTAAAGATGGATTAGTTAAATAGACTTTAAAACTTGTTACTCTTTTTAGGCGCTTGGCATTTACATCAACCTTGTTTAATACTTTTATGAGAAATGCTGCTTCTAAATATTCTAAATATTTTTTCAGTGTATCTTTTTGTATCCCACTTTCTCTGCTCATTGTTTCGTAGGAAAATTCGTTACCCGTGTTATAGGCAATGTATGTAAAAAAACGGTTTAACTCCTGAACATCTTTTATTCCATATAAACTAGGTAAATCACGTAATAGAACTTTGTCTACGATGTCATTTTTTACATATCTTCCCATATCACTTTGTATCTTCTCAGATAAAACGACCTCAGGATAACCTCCAAAATTTAAATAATCCACAAACTCTTTGTTCAGTGCTTTTATATCATGTGTAAGACAATATGCTCTTTCTGTTTCTCCATATAAGATTGTTCCATCATAAATTAAATGGTTCATACTTCTGAGATGAATATATTCTTGAAAGGTTAAAGGAGGTAACATAAAATCGGTAAACCTGCCTGCTCCACTTTCCGTACTATGCCATTTTAAGGCAGCCGCAGCTGAACCCGATACAATGAATTTTGTTTCAGGAAATGAATCTACCAACACTTTGAGATGCCGTTCCCAATCTTTAAGGTATTGTATCTCATCAAAAAACACATAACAACCGTTTAAGTTTTTTTGATTGAGCGACTGTTTACAAAGACTTAAAATGTCTTCTAAGCTAAGATGAACATAAATTGGATTGTCTATACCAACAAAGAAAATCTTCTGTGGATCTACCTTTTCAGTTATTAACTGCTGTATACTATGGAACAGCATAACCGTTTTTCCTACACGTCTAGGTCCCATAAGTACTAAAGCTCTTCGTATATTTTGTTCTGTTACATATGGATAGAACAATTTAAAATACAGACGTCTGGACATAGAGCTATAAGTCTCCGGTATTTCCTTATTTATCCACCATGGATTTTCATATCGTAACCGTTCGACTATTTTCTCTGTCGGAATAAGACTTGAACTGTTCATAAAAACTTTTATTTTAACAAAAATAGTAAAAATAAATAGGTTTTAATCTTCTTATTTTGCCATTTTGTTAATTTAACTTCTATTTGCGTTTAAATCTAAGTTATTTCATTCAATCAAAACCTCCCAACTAAGGCAATACGCAGTTTAAAATGATGCACAACATTTCCTATATACTCCACATAGATTAAACTTCTCTCTTACCATTACCAAAAAACTTCAAATCTTAGTAAGAATATTTTTTCGATAAATGGACTAAAATCATTAAGTCTTAAAATTGCTGCAGATCAAACTTAGGTACTCCAACAATAATAATGATAATTCGCGTCTCCATATCCATAGGTAGACAGCTAAACCAGCTATTTCCGCCTTATAGACTCCACAGCTCAACCCCGCAACTTATTTTTTACACTCCATTTGAATCTTATATTTTAATTCAATAATTTGCCTTAAGCCGTTAACCTTTTGCATTCAACCTTTCAACAGCAAATGCCTAAGCAGATCCATGACAAGAATGTATTTTCATTGCTCGAAGTAACCAAGAGCATACAAAAGACCCTTTCTGAAAGGTATAAAAATGCTTTCTGGGTAATGGCAGAAATGAATAAGCTGAATCATTACAAGCACTCGGGCCACTGCTATCCCGAGCTGGTTGAAAAGCAGGATGGAAAAGTTATAGCCCAGTTAAAATCCATTCTATGGAAAACGGATTACTTAAACGCAAATGATAAGTTCCTTAAAATTCTTAAAGAGCCATTAAAAGACGGTATCAAAATTTTATTCCTTGCAAAAATCTGTTTTGATCCTGGGTATGGATTAGCGCTTAACATCCTTGAGATTGATCCACATTATACGCTCGGAGATCTTGAAAGAGAAAAGAAAGAAACCATACAAAAGCTTCAGACCGAAGGGATATACGATCAAAACAAAACATTAAACCTTCCTCTGTTACCACAAAGACTTGCTATTATATCCGTAGAAACAAGCAAGGGCTTTGCTGATTTCATGAAAGTGATTGAGGAAAATTCATGGAATTATAAATTCTTCACCTTTCTGTTTCCCGCATTGCTACAGGGCGAGAAGGCTATTGAAGACATCATCAGACAGCTAAGAAGAATAAAAATAGTTGCAAGCCATTTTGATGCAGTTGCAATCATCCGTGGTGGAGGTGGAGATGTGGGACTGTCTTGTTACAATAACTATTTGCTGGCTAAAGAAATTGCCTTATTCCCGATCCCAGTTTTAACAGGTATTGGACATGCGACTAATGAAACGGTGGCTGAAATGATTTCCTTTTCAAACCAGATCACTCCAACCAAACTGGCAGAATTTCTTTTACAGAAATTCCATAACTTCTCCATCCCGGTTCAAAAGGCTGAAGATAAAATCAAGGATAAAAGTCTTAGGATGATTATGGATGAAAAGACCAGATTCCATAGTGCTTCCAGATTATTCAGGTCAGTTGCGAATAATAGTATTAATCAATTCAAAAATGATATAGTTAATGAAAGTAAAGCATTATCACATCATTCATATTATATACTAAAAAAGGAAAACATTTGCCTGAAAACGCTTACGGCAGATCTGAGAAAAGACACCAAAGTACATTTTCGTCAATCTTCTCTTCTTTTGACACAGAATAAAAGAGAAATAGCTAAACGTCTACCAGGAATTATTGAATCAAAAACGAAAGAATTAAAAAACATAGAAAAAAACATCAATAACATGAGCCCTGAAAGCGTGCTGAAAAGAGGCTACAGCATAACGCTATTGAATGGTAAGGCATTAAAAAGCATTGACAAGCTAAAGAAGGGAGATGTAATTCAAACAAGAGTTTTAGGCGGTGTTATTGATAGTACTATCAAATCAATCGATCAATCAGACAAAGATGAGTGAAAAAATAAGTTATACAGAAGCGTTTGAAGAACTGCAACTCATTGTTTCAGAAATAGAACAGGGAGAAATTTCTGTAGATGACCTTTCAGATAAGGTAAAAAGAGCAGCACTGCTCATAAAAATCTGTAAGACAAAACTGAGTACAACTGAAGAGGATGTGAGTAAAATCCTGAAGGAACTGGAGAGCGAAGAGTAGATCGGAACAGTTTATTACCAGTTCAGATTTGAATTATTATTGCTTCCATGTAGAGACGCCATGCTGGCGTCTCAAAAACTATAGTAAAGAGCCTAATTAAGATTTTAACTCCTTATTATTTCATTAAATGTCAAAAGCCTCCCTTATGGACAGAGAGACGCCAGCATGGCGTCTCTACATTTAAACCCAGGGTAACATTATGCTTAAAAACAAAAAAGGCCATCTCTTAACGAGATGACCTCCTCCTAATATTTTAATTCAAATTATTTAACTTCCGCCAACTCCTGTTTTTCCTGCTTCCTTGCCGGACCACCAAGATACGGGCAATCCTTTATTTCCTGCATACCATTAAAGTTTACCTTTACCTTGTCATATTTATAAGAGTCTCTAAGCTTTATTGTCATATTGTTATCACCCATACTGAGGTCTACATCTCTCATAGTCATCTGACAAGGATGTTCATAACCACAGGCATGAGTGATTTCAAGCAATTCTTTTCTTAGTGTTTTAATATAATTATAGCATCTCTCTGACTTCAAGGTCACGTCCACTCCTGCTGCAAGCCATTTATTCTGAGTCGCAACACCGGCGGGACATCTGTTTGTATGACATACCTGAGCCTGAATACAACCAATAGACATCATTGCTTCCCTTGCAACGTTAATTATATCTGCGCCCATAGCAAATGCTGTAAGAGCTTTTGCTGGGAAACCAAGTTTCCCAGAAGCAATAAAAACTATTCTGTCTGACAAGCCTCGCTCTGCAAACACTTTATAAATTTTACTGAAAGCATAAGAAAATGGCAATGAAACGTGGTCTGCAAATGCAGGAGGTGCAGCACCTGTTCCACCTTCCCCTCCATCTATTGTGATAAAATCAGGGCCTGTGCCTCTTTCTGCCATCAAATCAGCAAGTTCTTCCCACATTTCAAGTTTTCCTACAGCTGATTTTATTCCAACAGGCAAACCTGTTCTGTCTGCGACCATTTCTATAAAATCCATCATCTCAGGCACATTGCTAAATGCGGAGTGACAAGCTGGGGAGATTACATCTTTGCCCATTGCGACCTGACGGATTTCAGCTACTTCCGGAGTAATTTTAGCAGCAGGTAGCACTCCACCTTTTCCTGGTTTAGCACCTTGAGAAAGTTTAAATTCAATTGCTTTTACAAATGGATTCTTTTTAACCAGAGCTTCCATCTTCTCCATTGAAAAATTTCCTAACTCATCCCTAACCCCGAAATACCCGGTACCTACCTGGAAGACAACATCAGCCCCAAAAGAATGATAAGGAGCCAAACCACCTTCCCCTGTATTATGATAACAACCGGCTTTCAAAGCCCCCTTGTTCATGGATTCAACAGCTTTTGAAGAAAGCGAACCATAACTCATTGCAGAAATATTCACAATAGAATAAGGTCTGAATGGCTTCTTTCTTTTATTTGCAAGTCCAATAACTTTTGCACATGGAACAAATGCTGGATCTTCGATATTCGGATGACCAGCTTTCAGATTAAATGGAAACATTGCAGGGTTAATAAATATGTGCCCTGCAGCATTCTGATCCTGGTCAGTACCAAATCCCTGATAGTTATTTTCTCTCTTTGAACTTGCATAAATCCATGAACGCTGACTCCGGTTAAAAGGAAGCTCCTCCCTATTGTTCGCAACGATATATTGTCTCATTTCAGGACCGATTTTCTCAAGCAGATAGCGCAAGTGCCCAACAACAGGAAAGTTGTGTTTAATCGTATGTGCACGGTTGAAAAAAATGTCTTTAATGGCTACAGAAACTATCAGAACCAGCGGAACAATCCACCAGAAATGATTCATGAAGAAATGAAGGATAGGGTCCATAATACTGTCTTTCTGTTTAAACTAAGGTTATGTACGAGGCAATTTAGCTTTAGATTTCCTTAAGAACGAAGAACAATCCCTATACAGGTGAGTTTTAGCTAAAAATAATGTAAAACTAGGAGAAGATTAATTTTTTGCTACCTCTTATTTTCATTGATGTCATGCAACAATTCACCTGAAGAACAGAACGCTAAGATGCTTGAAGACAAAATTCAAAATGCAGCTGATATAGAAAAAGCAAGACCTGACTCTTTAGATCTGGCTTCAAAAAATCTCAGAAAAGAAGCAGATTCTGTTAGAGATGTGGCAAAAGAGCTGAAAGGCTCTTCCAGAAAAATTGGAAAATAAATGCCGGCCCTATTGGTAAAACAAAGTTATCCGGCATTTTTTAATTTTGAGGAAATCATCTTTGGATTCAGTGATTAATCATTTGAAAGAATCATCTTCACATTTGGCAAAAACTTCTTAGCCTCCTCAAATTGAGCAGGTTTCCAATAGGCATGATCAGAAATATTCACGGCCTCAAGTTTAGGCAGCTGAGCAAGAACCGGTGGAAGTTTTGCCATGTAATTCGTACCTGTCAAATCGATATATCTTAACTTCTTCAGATTGGCCATTTCAGCTGGCAATGTAGTTATCCTGTTAAAAGAGAGATCCAAACACTCCAGATTTGTAAGCTTACCAATTTCCGGAGGAATGGCAGTAAGCTTTAACATGCTGATATCCAACTTTACAACTTTCTCGGGTTCAGCAAGTGCTTCCTGCAGGGAAGTATATTTTTTCGCATCCGGGCAATAATCCGGGAAAAGAGGTTTAGAAGTGACACTCAGAAGAGTAAGGCCTAAAATGATAAAAAACACGGTCGGAACGATTATTTTTTTCATAGTTGTAGAACTTTGAACTTAAAATTAGCGATTTTTATAATAAAAAAGCAGAATTGCCATATTCTGCCCATTTGTTATCCCGCAAATCGTTAAATTTGCAGTTTCCTAAGAATATAAGAAGTTAATGCTGGCGAAATTAGAAGAACTGAAGAATTCACTAGAAGGCGAGTTTTTTACAGACCTTACCATGCGTACTCTTTACGCAACCGACGCATCTGTTTACCGCGAATTGCCATTGGCTGTGGCAAGACCAAAATCGGAGTCGGATATTAAAAAACTAATAACATTCGCCAATCAACATAAAACGTCGATCATTCCCCGTACAGCAGGGACCTCTTTAGCAGGTCAGGTAGTTGGAAAAGGGATTGTGGTAGATGTTTCTTTCCACTGGACAAAAGTACTTGAAATCAATAAAGCAGAGAAGTGGGTAAGAGTTCAGCCAGGTGTAAATCTTGATGAACTGAACAAAATCCTTGAACCACATGGTCTCTTTTTTGCTCCGGAAACCTCTACTTCAAACAGATGTATGATCGGGGGAATGGTCGGAAACAATTCTTGCGGCTCTCACTCGGTGATATATGGAACAACAAGAGATCATACTTTAGAATTGAAAACAATTTTAAGTGACGGATCTGATGCAGTGTTTAAGTCTGTGACACTTGATGAGTTTGAAGCAAAGGCCAAAGGTTCCTCCCTTGAAAGTAAGGTTTACAAGCATATAAAAACCATTCTTTCTGACCCTGCGAATGCAGAAGAAATCAGAAAAGAATTTCCCAAACCTTCTATCAGAAGAAGAAACACAGGTTACGCGATAGATGAATTGCTGGAATCACAGCCGTTCACTTCTGGGAAACCAGCATTCAACATGTGTAAGCTACTTGCAGGATCTGAAGGTACACTTGCATTTACTACAGAAATCAAATTAAATCTTGTTGATGTACCGCCTAAACACAAAGCTGTGGTGGCGGTTCACATGAACACAATCGACGAAAGTACAAGAGCGAACCTGATCGCGCTTAAGTACAATCCTGGTGCTGTTGAATTGATTGATGATATTATTCTTCAGTGTACCAAACATAATATTGAGCAAACCAAAAATCGCTTCTTTGTACAAGGAGATCCGGGAGCGCTCCTGGTAGTAGAATTTGCTAGAGATAGCAAAGAAGAAATTGAAAAGCTTGCCACTGATATGGAAGCTGAAATGAGAGCCAATGGTTACGGCTATTATTTCCCTATTTTGCACGGGGCTGATGTAAATAAAGTCTGGAGCCTGAGAAAAGCAGGACTTGGCTTACTGGCAAACGTTCCAGGTGATCCTAAAGCTGTGGCTTGTATTGAAGACACGGCAGTGGCAGTGGAGGACCAGCCTGAGTTTATCAAAGAGTTCCAGCAAATCCTTGACAAGCATAATAAATCCTGCGTTTTCTATGCTCATATCGGAGATGGTGAAATTCACCTTCGCCCGATACTTGATCTTAAAAAAGAAGAAGACAGACAAATGTTCTTCACTATTACAGATGAAGTAGCTGATCTTGTAAAAAAATTCAAAGGATCCCTCAGCGGGGAACATGGAGATGGAAGAGTAAGAGGTGAGTTTGTTAAAAAGATGATAGGTGAAAAGAACTACAATATGATTGTAGAACTTAAGCACGTTTGGGATCCTAACAATATCTTTAATCCAGGGAAAATTGTTCATACACCAAAAATGAACGAATCGCTGAGATACGAATCCAATCAGACTACAAACCAGTTTGATACTGTTTTCGACTTCTCAGAAAGTCAGGGAATTTTGAGACTTGCAGAGCAATGTAATGGTTCTGGTGATTGCCGTAAGTCTCACGTTATAGGCGGCACTATGTGTCCAAGCTTTATGGCTACCAGAAGTGAAAAAGAAACAACCAGGGCAAGAGCCAATATCCTGAGAGAGTTTCTTACCAGATCTCCCAAAAAGAATAAATTTGCCCATGACGAGATATACGAAGTAATGGACCTTTGCTTGTCCTGCAAAGGCTGCAAATCAGAGTGTCCGTCTAACGTAGATGTGGCTAAAATGAAAGCAGAATTTCTCCAGCAGTATTATGATGAAAAAGGAGTTCCTTTCAGAGCTATGATGATTGCCAACTTTGCCAAAGCAAACAGCATTGTAAGCAATTTCTCCGGTTTGTCTAACTTTGTCATGAAAAACAGCCTTACAGGTGGCTTAATGAAAAAGGTACTGGGAATGTCTTCCAAACGCCCATTGCCTCTGTTATCACCCGTTACTCTGAGGAAATGGGCTGGCAAAAACAAAGAAGCTCTTCAGGCAAAGGGAAACAAAAAGGGGAAAGTATTCTTATTTTGCGACGAGTACACAAACTATAACGAATCAGAAATAGGAATCAAAGCAATTGGCCTGCTTACCAAACTGGGCTATGAAGTTGAAATACCTGAACATCTGGAAAGTGCAAGAACCTACATGTCTAAAGGACTTATCCGTGAAGCACAGAAAATAGCAAGAAAAAACATAGACATGCTGAAAGACAAAGTAAGCAAGGAACATCCAATGCTTGGGATCGAGCCTTCTGCGATACTTTCATTCAGAGACGAATATCCTGCGTTAGCTTCACCTGAACAGAAACAGGCTGCCGAAATCCTTGCTAAAAATAGTCTTCTTATAGATGAGTTTCTTGCAAGAGAGGCTGAAGCAGGAAGAATTGATGCCAGCGCTTTCAAAAAGGAGGCTAAGCAAATCAAACTTCATGGTCATTGTCATCAAAAAGCACTATCATCTGTGTCATATACTCAGAAAATCCTAACCCTTCCTTCAAACTATAAAGTAGAAGTTATTCCATCTGGATGTTGTGGAATGGCAGGATCCTTCGGATATGAAGAAGAACATTACGAAGTATCTATGAAGGTAGGAGAGCTTGTCCTCTTCCCTGCTGTAAGGAAAGCTTCTGATGAAACAATTATTGCTGCTCCGGGAACAAGCTGCAGACATCAGATCAAGGATGGAACAGGGAAATCTGCGAAACATCCGGTAGAAATTTTATTTGAAGCTTTGGTATAATAAGCCAAACTTTAAGTGCACTAACTGGTTAAGGCTAAGCTTATTATCACAGACAGAAGAAGAACTTAACATCTATCAACAGAACCATAAAAACACATATGAAAAAAGTAGTTTTTGCAATAATTTCTCTACTCATCTGCAAAACAGCCTTTGCACAAATGAGTCTTACTGCCGCAGAGAAACAGGCAATGGACTGGCTTCAAACTAAGACCAAGGCTTTTAAAGCATCGAAAAACGACAGCCTGTTTGTTGTCAATAACAGCGAAAAGCCTTATTACACTGTTCGCTTCAGTCCTGGTGATCAGAAAGAAGACATTGACAAAGAAATATTCTCTGCAAAAGTTGGCGACATTGTTGGGCCTTTCAGAGGTGACACTTTCTGTTATTCTTTTAAAGTGAAAAAATTCAGTGACCCCCTTACAAGGGTCAGAGCCGATCTCATTCAGTTTATACCTAAGTCATTTAAAGATGAAGCAGAAATAAAAAAGTATATTGATAAATATACAGCGCTTATCAAGAAAGATGACAAAGAGGTTTATAAAATTGCTTTGAAAGATGAAGAAAAGCTTGCACTTAAAAGAAAAGACCTGGGATGGATCTGGGAGACAGAAACGGACAAAGAATATTACGAGCAAGTTTATGCAGCAGAAAAAGGTGAACCAGTAGTTATAAGAAATGCAAAAGGTATTTTTATTCTTAATATCTCAGTTGAAAAGCACAAAGCGCCTTATAAGGTAGAGCTTATTCCTTTGGTGAAAAAAATTGACTAAGGGAATAAACCCATAAACGGAAAAGATCAGGCAGGCTTGTCTGGTCTTTTTTTACCCCAAAAGTTTAAACTATTGGAAAATATAATCTGAAGCTCGTACCTATCCCCTCTTTACTATCAACCTCTATCTTACCAGAAGCATTTTCCATAATTCTTTTAACTATATACATACCAACCCCTGTTCCTTCAACATGGGTATGAAGCCTTTTAAACATTCCGAAAACTTTGTCTTTCTTTCTCATATCAAAACCCATCCCGTTATCAGAGATGGTGATCTTAACATAATTATTTGAAGTGTATTCAGACCTTATTGAGATAATGGGCAGTCTTTCCGGAGAACGGAATTTAATGGCATTGCTGAGAAGGTTATAAAAAAGACTTCGAAAATTTTTCTGAGAAAACTTTATTGAAGATACAGTGAGGTCAGTAGAAATCTTTACTTGTGATGATTTTATCTGTTCTGAATACTCAACTGTAAAATCCTTTATGATATCTTCGATCTCAATCCTCTCTTCATAATTTTCTGTTCCTTTCTGAATTTTACTGATCTCAGAAAGCTCTTCAATGGTCTTTTTAAGCTTTTCAACACTAAGTGCTACAAAATTCAGCATTTCATTAATATCACCCTTACACTGCTGATTTGCTTCTTCCAGAAGACTTTTAAGCAAGCCCTCCATATTTACAATCGGGCTTTTAAGATCGTGAGAGGCTGTATAGATAAAATTATCCAGTTCAGAGTTAATTTTAACAAGCTCCACATTTCTCTCCTCCAGAGATTTTTCATAATTGTATCTGTCAGTAAGGTCTGAGCCCATAATGATTATACCTTTCAACTCTCCTTTATTATCTAAATCCGGTATATAGCTTAATTTATAATAAACTTTTTCATTATTCTTATTATTGAAGTTATTTTCAAATGTAACTTCCTCACCAGCAAAGGCGCGCTTTAGCATTGCTGAAATATTATTATAGTTCTCCTCTCCAAGTACTTCAGTTATATGTTTACCGTTGATTATCCCTTCTATATTGAAAACCTTGTAGTAATGATTATTAGCAAAAACATATTTAAGATCAGTATCCAAATAGGAAATCAGTGCAGGGACTGAGTTTGTGATTATCCTTAATTGCCTCTCCCTATGCTTCAGCCTTTCCTGATTTTTCCTGAGCTCTCTTGTTCGTGTCTCCACAATTTCCTCAAGACTAGCATTGAGCCTTTTTATTTCCTCTTCGATTTTTTTTCTATCAGTAATTTCGGTTGCTGCAGCTATTATTTTAGTCACCTTTCCTTCAGAGTCTTTTTCGAAAACAGAATCCTTAGAGAGCCCCCAATGCCAATTTCCCTGTTTATCTCTTGCCCTGTATTCTATTGATTTGGAAGTGTCATAATCAACTGAGGAAAACTCTTCAAGATGTTTTAGTATTTTAGGCTGATCATCCGGGTGTATCAGTGTTTTAAATGCATCCTCGCCCATTGAAAGAATCTCTTCCGGAGTATAGCCTAATATTTCTTCAACATACCTGTTGATATAGATTGGTGTCTTTGTTTTCATTTCATGAATGATGACTACATTAGGATTGGCCTCCATTATTTTGGTTATAAAACTCTTACTTTCTTCCAGTTGGTGCTCAGTCTTCTTAAGGTTCGTTATATCAGTAGCAATTCCGATCACCTGGACTACTTGTTCTTTAACATTTCTTTTAAATACGCTATGCCTTAAATGATACCACCTCCAGTTTCCATCAGCATGTTTTAGTCTGCCTTCCACAGACTTTACCTCACCATTCTTCATTGTTTTCAACTCTTCCCAATGCTTAAAATTTTGTTCGAAGTCATCAGGATGTAATAAAACAGCCATGAAATTATTACCGAGACCTTTAATATAATCAGAAGGATAACCCAGGTCTTCTCCGGGGGAACTGGTAGAATATATATTACTTCTCGTTTCCAAATCATATACATAAATGGAGTTAGGAGAAGTATCAAGTATACTCTGAATAAAATGCTGACTCTCCTGAAGCTTCAGCTCTGCTTCCTTTCTTTCAGTAATATCAAGACTTGAAGCTATTACCTGAATAACTTCCCCAGATGTATTTTTTTTAAATGCAGACAATACCGTATGCACCCATCTCCATGAACCGTCTGCATGACGAAGACGAAATTCCCCTTTCAAAATTTCGTCACCCATATACTTTAGTCCGGATTTTATGTGGGTTAATATTGGCAAATCATCAGGATGAATAATTTTCCAGAAAACATTCATCGGATCTTCAAATTTTTCAACATAGCCAAAATCCTCAAGCAGAGACCTGTTTGAAAAAATTAATTTATCTGAAACAACATCTTCAACAAAGATGTAATTAGGTATTGTTTCAGTAATTTTATTTATAAAATGGATATTATCCCTTAAATACTCTTCAGCTTCTTTTTTCTCAGTAATATCTCTCGCTATTCCTATGATTTCTTTAACACGGCCTTGTTCATCTCTGCTAAATACAGAAATTTGATTGTTCAGCCATTTCACTGTTCCGTCCGAAGCAACTACTCTTAGTTCAAAAGTAGTGGTGACATTCTGAGCCAAATCATTCAACTTTGCATGATTTTTATTAAAAACTTCCTGATCACCTGGATATATAACTTTTGTTAAAAAACTTACTCCCATTTCCTGTACCTCTTTAGCTGTATAGCCGAGGGTTTTAATAACATTGTCATTAACGAAAATATTCTTTTCTTCCTGGACATCATAGACAAAAACATCAAAAGGACTTGAGTTCATCACTTTGTCAATAAAGTTAAGACTCCGCTTCAATTGCTGTTCCGTCTCTTTCTTCTCAGTAACATCCGTTATTGTACCTGTTACCTGCTTTACACCTCCAAATTCATTTCTATCAAAGACGGATTCCTTCAATATAAACCACCTCCAGCTTCCATCAGAATGCCTGAGTTTGGTATTGGTCACTTTAACTTCACCATCTTTCAAATCAAGAATCTCATTAAAATGATCGGATTTTAGATGTACAAAATCAGGGTCCATGATTTTATAAAAAAACTCATCACCAAATGCTTTAATTTCCGAAGGTTTATAGCCCAATGATTGCCTGGAAAATTCGTTCACATAGACAAACCGCCTTTCTTCAATATCAAATATGTATATGGTATTGGCAACGGTATCTAGCAACTTTTGGATAAATGCGCCTTTGTTGTCATTACGCAGTTGGTCTTCCGCCAATCTTCTTTTTCTGGACTTCCTGTTTTTCCTGCTTAAATATCCCATATGTGAAAACAATGAAGACGAAAACACAAAGAATTATCATTTCCTAAGAGAAAAAAATATTTTAAATTCAAAAAATCCAAATCGAACTCTGTATCTGTATTCAACAGAAAACTCAAATAATTTCCTATTCCTAAAATGACATGGTTCAACTCTGAAAAATTAAATTAATAATCCTTTAAATTCAACCGGTTAAAAGGCTTTATGTTTTTCATTAATATAGAGTTTTAAAATGGTAAATATGTGATTCTATAGTTAATACTCTTTAAAAAGAGCCACAATTTATTAAGCTCACAATGAACATCTTGAGCAAAAAGGATAAATTGCATTTAAAATAACCGAAGATGCCAGTAATTCTCATCATAAGCAGCATTGTGCTTCTGCTTATTTTAATGCTTTTCCTGAAATTTAATGCTTTTATTTCACTCACGCTCGTGTCATTATTTCTTGGCATCTCTTTCGGCATGTCTGCAGAGAACCTAATTTTTTCCATACAAAAAGGTTTTGGAGACACCCTTGGGAGTCTCACATTCATCGTGGTATTCGGAGCAATGCTGGGTAAAATTGTGGGGGAAAGCGGAGCCGCTTTGCAGATCAGTAATAGTCTTAATCGATTGTTTGGTCCGAAAAATATAATATGGGCAGTAGTACTTACCGGATTTATAATAGGAATTCCATTATTTTATACGGCAGGTTTTGTTTTACTTATTCCTTTGGTATTCACTATTGCTGCTGTTGGAAATTTCTCCCCGGTTTACGTAGGAATACCTATGGCTGCTGCACTATCCGTAACTCACGGATTTCTGCCTCCGCATCCCGGTCCAGTAGCACTTGCTTCTATATTTAAAGCAGACCTGGGGCTTACATTAATCTATGGAAGTATTATTGCTATACCAGCAATTGTTCTTGCAGGACCACTTTACGGTCAGTTTGTAAAAAACATAAAATGTGCGGGAGGTCCGGTTAAATCATCTGTCCACCCACTGGAGCTACCCTCTTTCAAAACCAGCTTATTCACTGCGATATTCCCTGTGCTTTTGATTTCTATTGGAGCATGTCTGCTTCCATTTTTAACTAAAGATACCATTGTTTATAATCTGATAAGCTTTTGGGGAAATCCTTTCATCGCAATGCTTTTGGCGGTTATCGCAGCTACCTATTACCTTGGTATTTCGAAAGGGAAATCAGTAAAAGAAGTTATGGACTTATACAATACTTCAATAACTGAAGTGTCCTTGATCTTATTGATTATAGGGGCTGGAGGAGCGTTTAAACAGGTTTTAATAGACAGCAAATCTGCGGAATACCTTGCAGAAATTTTCCGGGGCAGCACCTTATCCCCTTTAGTTCTCGCTTGGACTATGGCGGCAATTATAAGACTGGCCCTTGGCTCAGCCACAGTAGCAGCTCTTACTTCCGCAGGTATCATTTTACCGTTAATTCAAAGTGCACATGTAAGCCCTGAACTTACCGTACTTTCCATTGGTGCAGGAAGCCTTATGTTCTCGCACGTAAATGATGCAGGCTTCTGGATATTCAAAGAATATTTTAACCTTTCAATTATGGAGACAATAAGAAGTTGGTCTGTTATGGAGACTATTGTTTCAGTTACTGGCCTTGCTGGTGTACTCTTACTAGAGCTGGTTCTGGCAAGTTAAAGTTTAAACAAAAGGGAATTACCACGATCACAAAAGTGTCCAGGAGAAGGAAGATTCTCCAGCATGATCAATAAACAAAACATTTCCTACCCCTTTGGTGCTGCTAATGTTAAGTTAACGGTTCAAGAAATTCAACAAAGATTTAAACCTTTTAGAAATAAAAAGGAGGTCAATAAAAATCAACCTCCTTTTGTTATTTATTATTAAACCTTTCTTTATTTCATAACGGAATAAAGTTCCTCCCGCTGAGCTTTTACTTTCTCACTCTTCACAAATTCTTCATAAGTCATCAGTTTGTCGATCAAACCGTAAGGAGTAATTTCAATAACTCTGTTGGCAACTGTCTGCATAAACTCATAGTCATGGGTTGCAAATAAAATAATACCCTTAAAATCTTTCAGACTATTGTTCAAAGAAGTGATAGACTCAAGATCCAGGTGGTTGGTAGGCTCATCAAGTACCAGAACATTAGAAGACTCCAGCATCATTTTCGAAAGCATACATCTTACCTTTTCTCCTCCAGAAAGCACCTTTGACTGTTTTAAAGACTCTTCACCTGTAAAGAGCATCTTACCAAGGAATCCGCGAATAAAACTCTCATCTTTTTCTTTGGAAAATTGTCTCAGCCAGTCAACAAGATTTAAATCAGAAGAATTGAAGTAACTGCTATTATCTTTAGGGAAATAAGATTGTGTTGTAGTAACCCCCCATTTAAATTCGCCCTTATCAGCTTGCTGTTCACCCATCAGAACATCAAAGAACATGGATATGGCAAGCGTGTCTTTACTTACAAATGCAACTTTGTCATTTTTATTCAGACTGAAAGTTATATTACTGAACATTGGTTTTCCGTCTTCACCCACTTTGCATAGGTTATCAACAGACAACACCTGATCTCCGACTTCTCTTTCAGGTTTCCAGATAACTGCCGGATATTTTCTGCTTGAAGGTTTAATATCCTCAAGAGTAAGTTTATCAAGAAGTTTCTGTCTTGAAGTTGCCTGTTTAGACTTTGAAGCATTAGCGCTGAACCTTGCAATGAATTCCTGTAACTCAGCTCTTTTTTCTTCAACCTTTTTATTCTGGTCAGCCCTTTGCTTGGAAGCTAATTGACTTGAATGATACCAGAAAGAATAGTTTCCTGCATATAACTGAATTTTAGCATAGTCAATATCAGCTACGTGAGTACATACCTGATCCAGGAAGTGCCTGTCGTGACTCACAACTATTACCGTATTCTTAAAATCGGCAAGGAAATTTTCCAGCCACATTACAGATTCAATATCAAGATGGTTGGTTGGCTCATCAAGAAGAAGGATATCAGGGTTACCGAAAAGCGCCTGTGCCAGCAATACCCTTACTTTATCTTTACCTTCGAGATCTTTCATAAGACTGTAGTGGAGGTGCTCTTTTACACCAAGGCCGCTAAGCATCTCAGCTGCCTCAGATTCTGCATTCCATCCATTAAGATCAGCGAACTCTGCTTCAAGCTCAGAAGCTCTTACGCCATCGGCTTCAGAAAAATCATACTTTGCATAAATTGCATCCTTTTCCTGAATGATATCGAACAGTTTTTTATGTCCCATTAATACAGTTTGTAAAACAGGCACTTCATCAAATTCAAAGTGGTTCTGCTTCAAAACGGCGAGACGTTCTCCGGGAGTAATTGCAACTGATCCGGAAG
Source organism: Sporocytophaga myxococcoides (assembly GCF_000775915.1). Taxonomy (NCBI): domain Bacteria; kingdom Pseudomonadati; phylum Bacteroidota; class Cytophagia; order Cytophagales; family Cytophagaceae; genus Sporocytophaga; species Sporocytophaga myxococcoides. The sequence continues at coordinate 154,259 of NZ_BBLT01000003.1, read as the reverse complement.
TAGGATCAATTTCTCCTGACAATATTTTCAAAAAGGTGGATTTTCCTGCTCCATTCGCTCCGATTAAACCATAGCAGTTTCCCGGAGTAAACTTAATGTTAACGTCTTCAAATAAGGTTCTTTTTCCGTATCTGAGGGTAACGTTTGATGTACTGATCATATTTTTTCTGATTCCGATATGTAGAATGGCGAATTTACGAATAATTGCCGAGACTATCTCCTTAATATTTCTTAACCGTATTTCATTAGAAAATATCCCAAAGACTTATAAAAATTTTTATATTTCAGCATAAATGATTTTCAGAGCCTTTTAAATAGTTTCTCCTTGAAAAAATCTTCTTTCCTAAAAAAAACTTCTAAAATAATTCTGATTGTTGCTATCTGCCTCCTCGTTCTGGCTATAGCCATGGTAGATACAGTAGACAATACTCCGTTAAAAGAAACGACCTACTACCATCAAATGATGGAACAGGTTGATACACTACAATATAAAGAAGATTCCCTTAACATAGTTGCAGGATGGGCCAAAGCCAATATTACTCCTTTGGAACCTTTACAAATAGCCGGTTATGGCCTGAGAAGAGATTTTGATGGTGTACATGATTCTTTATTTGTAAGAACCTTTGTCTTTAAATCGAAAGAAAAGAAATGTGCATTAATAACGATGGATCTGTTAATAGTGCCCCCTTCAGTTGCCGCAAAGGCTTTGCCTTTACTTGAAAAGGAAGGCTTTGGGCGAGATGAGGTATATTTTTCTGCCACCCATTCCCATAATGCAGCAGGAGGTTGGGCTGAAGGAGCAGGTGGCCGATTTCTCGCGGGTACCTTCGAGGAAGAATATGTTCAATTCATAGCAGATAAAATTATTATAGCTGTTAAGAATGCTGAAAAAACCAATGCTCCAATTGAAGTTGGCTTCGGCAAAATTGATGCTTCAAAACAAGTAGCAAACAGACTGATAGATGGTGGAAAAACCGATCCTTACTTAAGGATCTTGAAACTTAAAAAGAACAATGGGGAAAATGCAATGATACTATCCTACTCCGCCCACCCTACATGTCTTGCAAAAAAAATTAATTATATCAGCTGCGACTACCCAGGGTTTCTCGTAGACTCCCTAGAAAGACGAAAAGAAACAGACTTCGCTGCATTTTTTGCTGGAGCAGTCGGGAGCATGAAGCCAGGAGAAACAGGAACATCAGACTTTGAAAAGGCCATAACTATAGCAGACAGCCTTGAGGAAAAAGTTTCAGCAATTAATGACAGCATATTTCTGGAAAAACCCAAAGAACTTCTTTCTGACTTTATACCTCTGTATGCAAGAAGCGCCCATTTAAGATTAAGTGAGGACTTCCGGCTAAGGCCATGGGTATTTAACTGGCTATTGGGAGAACAATCGCCAGGGATCTCAGTGTTTAAGATTGCAAATAATGTCATGATTGGAACACCATGCGACTTCTCGGGAGAATTAATGACACCTCTGGACAGCCTTGCTAAGACTAAAAATTTAAATCTCCAAATAACAAGCTTCAATGGAGCTTATCTAGGCTACATCACTCCTGATCAATATTACAATCTGGTGAAAAACGAAACCCGTGAGATGAATTGGTTTGGTCCCTTTAATGGTAATTATTTCAGCGAATTGATTGCAAAAATATTAAAGAAACTTGAATAGGATCTTATAAAAATCTATAGCAGATTTAAAAAAGCATAGAGGTTAAAGTTTGCACATTAACCTCTAGAAACATTTTCATTTACTTAATTATTGCTTGATCAGACGAAGAGTTTCACTTGCCTTATCATTCGTAACTTTCAGCATATAAACCCCTGATGGCTGAGAAGAAAGATCTACTCTCAAATCATATCCCGATAATTCAGTTCTGGGGCTTTCTATTTGCTTTCCATAACTATCGAACAACTGAATATCTCTAAGGTTAAAATTATCCATTTTTAATGTCACTACATCCTTACATGGATTAGGAAATGCAGCTATTGTATTTTGTGTTTTCTTTCCAAATACACTTTGAACAGTAGGTGTTACCTCAATTATTTCAATGCCGTTTACTTTGGGCTGACCAATATTCTTAGCAAAGACAATATTAAGTGTATCATCATCTCCTACTTCTGTGACATAGGTTTTTGTGGTGCCAGTAAATTTGGGCACTTCACTTAAAATATCATAATTAGAAAGCTTTTTCTCTCCCTCTATCCATACATCAAAAACTCTTGATCCAGGTTGATTAAACCAAATTTCAGCGAAATACAACCGTACTTCGACAAGTGTGGTAGCTTTCACAGGAAATTTCCATTCCAGCTGAGTAGCATCTCTGAACTCAGAAAGGCTTCTTTCACTTTTAAATACTTTTACAGGTACTGACAGAGGCACTGATGCATCGAAAAGAATAGTGTCATAGACAGTATATGTTTTATTCCCTGCAATTGCTGTGTCAACATAACCAGAAGGAATATCTGGGTGATCATTGCCCCAGGCAACCTTTGACGTATCTATGCTTGGCACAGATGTGCCTCCGGCATTCATTCTATATAACGTGGTACTGTAAACAGTTCCAGCAGGTTGAGCGGAGCCAGTTATTGCGAAAAGCAAAAAGAGAGCCAGTCCTCCCAAGGATTGAAGTGTAAATATTTTTTTCATAGAATATTAATTTGGCTAAGTCATTTTTCTCTTCAATCAACCTTTATGTATCAGCCAGTGTTTAGCGTTTTAATTTAATCGAATACTATTCTCAGATTTTATCTATCCGGATTGTTCTGATTTATAAAAATTTCACTCACATTTTATCTTCAAAAAAAAATATTTTGCACTAAAAAAATTAATCCCTTTTTAATCCTGCCGGATAAAATATACCTAGCTGATATTAATGAAATATGTTTATCATAAGATGCAAATTAAATGAGGTAAACCAGGCATATAAAAGCGTGTTTTTTAAATCATAAAAAAATATTAACAGCACCATACACTTTCTTAACAATATTGAATTTGGCAGGTTATCAATTTTAGGAACTTAACTAAAAAAAGAAAATTATGACAACTAAAGAAAAAGGTGCTCCAAAACCTCAGCAAACTAAACCTGAGGCACCAAAAAAACCAGAACCAAAAAAGAAATAAGGAAATTTCTTTTTACAAAAGCATGAACCAATAGATTCGTGCTTTTATTTTTAAAAAAACAAGAAGAGGAAGGTCTTAGCCTTCCTCTTCTTCTGTTGTTATTTTCCAAACAGCACCGGAATATATAAAATCGGGATCAATAGAAGTTGGTCCTCTTTGGATATCTCGATCCTCTAAGACCAAAGTATGCAACGAATATATAACAAATGACAGGAAGAATAAATCCGGCTTTCCCTTCTATCATTGCATGAGAAACAAATGGTATTACTGCACCTCCGACAATCGCCATAATAAGCATTGCAGAACCTTCCTCCGAAAATTTTCCAAGCCCGTCAATTCCCATTGTAAAGATGCATGGAAAAAGAACAGAGTTAAATAAACCAACGGCAACTATGGCATAAATAGATATCTGTGCATCTATTAACATAAACCCAATTACAAGCAATGAAGCGATAATAGAGAATATTCCGATACTCTTTCTTGGACTAAGTTTGACAAGTAAAGCCGAACCAACAAACCTTCCGATCATTGCACCACCCCAGTATAAAACTGCCAGATCGCTTGCTACAGAAGCAAGATAAGTACCTATCGTAACTTCTGCTCCTACATATGCAAAAATAGCAAGGGCACCCAGGCCTGCATGGCTAAATTGCCATACCTGAGTTCTTGGAGGGTTTGACTCCAAAACAAGAGGTTCAATCTCTTTTGTATTAATTCTTGGCAGTCTTGAGAAAAACAGAAAAACACCAAGCAACACCAGGACTACACCAAGAAGTACAAATGGGAGCTGAACAAATTGAACTACCGAGTTTCTGATTTCTTCAGGAGACATATTAAAATAACTTCTTTCATTAAGACCTGAAAGTTCCATTAAAAAACCTGAAGCAAACAAAGTAGCAACGAATGCACCCAAAGAGTTGAAAGCTTGCACTAAAGTTAATTTACTTGCTCCCCTTCCCCTTGAACCAAGCAAGGCCACATATGGATTTGCAGCAACTTGAAGAATAGTAATACCTGTGGCCTGTATGAACAGAGCCGTCATAAAGAAGGAGTACGATCTCATTCCTGTTGCAGGATATGCCAGGAAACACCCGACAGCAGCAAGGCCCAATCCTGTCATCATCCCTTTTCTGTAGCCTATTTTATCGATTAATTTACCGGAAGGGACTGCCATCACAAAATATGTGGCAAAAAACAGAAAATTCATGGATATTGCCTCAAGGTAGCTCAATTGAAATACTGTTCGTAAATCGTTTGCAAGCATTATATTTGTTACTGTTATTAGTCCCCACATAAAAAATAATGTGGAAAGCACCGCGAAAACAATACTATAATTTGGCGATTCTTTTTCTGGGTTTAAAAAAGACATATTTAGAGTGATTTACAAGTTTGAATTTTTCCTGGTTCTATATAAATAAAAATTACGAATAAAACTTAAACTTGTTACCTTAATATTCTTTTATCAATAAAAATTATTAAAAAAAAATGATTATCTACAATCTTACACTTGTATCCCTTCCGGAAATTCAAACTAAAGTGCTGAGTGAAATAAAATCGAATTACATCCCCGCCTTGCAAAAAAACAAGCATGGCTTAAATCACAAGGTTATGAAAGTCCTTTCAGGCGAGGGGAATGAAAGCACTTTTGCATTGCAGGTTTCATTTGAAAGTCAAGACAATTACATTTCATTCATAGATACTTACGAATATATACTCATTGAAGAAATACAAAAAAAATTCCCCAATCAGGTTATGCCTTTTGCTACCCTTCTTGAGGAATTGTAATATCGTTAAATTATATAAGATTTAAAGAATTTAACCTTTAAGTAAAAGGTTAAATTCTGTCAAAACCTGTATAGGGAACCAGAACATCCGGAATTTTAATACCATCCTTGTCCTGATTATTCTCAAGCAAAGCAGCAACAATTCTTGGAAGGGCAAGTGCGCTTCCGTTTAATGTATGTAACAGCCTTGTTTTTCCTTCAGATTTAAAGCGTAACTTAAGTCTGTTGGATTGGAAAGTTTCAAAGTTACTTACAGAGCTTACTTCAAGCCATCTTTTCTGAGCAGCAGAGTATACTTCAAAATCATAGGTCAGGGCAGCATTAAAACTCATATCGCCACCACAAAGACGAAGAATTCGGAATTGAAGTCCAAGTTTGTATAACAAGTCTCTTACATGATCAACCATTTTATCCAAAGTTTCATAAGAGGTGTCTGGATGGACAATCTGAACAATCTCCACTTTATCAAACTGATGTAGTCTGTTCAAGCCTCTGACATCAGCGCCCCAGGACCCTGCCTCTCTTCTGAAACAAGGAGTATAGCCTACATTTTTTACAGGGAGATCTTCCTCTTTCACAATTACATCTCTGTAAATATTAGTGATAGGAACTTCAGCAGTAGGAATAAGGTAAAAATTATCAGCAGATGCAAAATACATTTGCCCCTCTTTATCAGGAAGCTGACCGGTAGCAAATCCGGAATCGGCATTTACTAATATGGGCGGCTGAACCTCTGCATACCCAGCTTTCAGGGCTTCATCCAGAAAGAAGTTAATCAAAGCTCTCTGAAGTCTGGCACCTTTACCTTTGTAAACAGGAAAACCCGCACCAGTCAGTTTAACTCCAAGATCAAAATCAATAATGTCAAACTTCTTAATAAGCTCCCAATGCGGAAGTGCGCCATCGTGAAGTATAGGTGTGGAGCCATGTTCAAAAACATTCTGATTCTCCTCTGCTGTACGTCCTTCAGGCACTGAGTAATGAGGAAGGTTTGGTATTTTAACCAATGTTTCATTTAATTCACTTTCAAGGGCAGCGAGCTTGTCCTCCAGGTCTTTGCTTTTGAGTTTAAGATCAGCAGTAACAGCCTTAGCTTCTTCGGCGGCATCCTTTTGGCCAGCCTTCATCAGCTGCCCAATTTCTTTTGCTTTTGTGTTGCTTTGAGCAAGTATATCGTCAAGAAGTCTTTGCGTATCTCTTCTATATTGATCTATTTCAATTACCTTATCAACGAATGATTCAGCATCTTTAAAGTATTTTTTCTTCAGGCCGGCAATTACTTCCGTTTTATTTTCGCGTATAAAAGCAATCTGTAACATGTTATATAATTTGAAAAGAGCACAAATAAACCTAAAAAGACCACACTAGTCCAAACTTTTTAATTATTTTCCGCGTTAAAAATTTTAAATAAATAAAAATTACTTGACAATTATCTCCTGATAATTTAATATTGCAGAACCAAAACAGCATTTGAGCTTTTTCTAAACAAGTTCATTTCTTTTTAGTTTAACTTAACATCTTAATAAATAACCAGTTTTCATCCTTAAATGGGTTTCCCTTTTAAAAACATAATCAGGGTTGGTTAGTTGATCGTGTTTAATCTATCAGAGCATTTCTATGTACAATATTGAAGAATTAGAGGACAGATTATTATCTGAATTGAAGGACATTGCCGAAAAGTTAGGTATTCAGAATTTTAAAAAGCTGCAGAAAAAAGAACTCATATATAAAATCCTCGACCAACAGGCGGTAATGCCAGAGCCGCAACTCACCGAAAACAAACAAATGATGACTATTGACAATACGGAAGATGGCTCAAGAGATGAAAAGGAGCCTAGAAAAAGGATCAGAAAGAGAGAAAATGTAAAGGAAACAGAGCCAGCTAATGAAGATTTTCCTTCTTTTTCAAGTTCAAATGAATTTGTTTTCGAGCCTTTCCAAAGAGAATCTGAACCTCTATTTGAAACTGCAGCCCCAGCAGTTTCCACTTTTGAAGAAATAAGAGAAGAAAAGCCTGTTGAAAGAGTAAAATCAACAAGACAAACCTCACAAAACAATGGCGGTGTGAGTATGCGTGAGTTTGACGGAATTATTCTTAATTCAGGTGTACTAGAAATAATGCAGGACGGATATGGTTTCTTAAGATCAGCAGACTATAATTACCTTGCAAGCCCTGACGATATATATGTATCTCCTTCTCAGATTAAACTATTCGGACTGAAGACAGGTGATACCGTTAAAGGCCAGATCAGACCTCCGAAAGAAGGGGAAAAATATTTTGCATTACTTAGAGTTGAAAGCGTAAACGGAAAGACTACTGAAGAAATCAGAGATCGTATTCCATTTGAATTCCTTACGCCGCTTTTCCCACAGGAAAGATTAAACCTAAGCACCACTCACAATCAGTTATCTACAAGAATCCTTGATCTTTTTGCGCCAATAGGAAAAGGTCAGAGGGGTATGATTGTAGCTCAGCCTAAAACAGGTAAAACAGTTCTCCTTAAAGAAATTGCAAACGCTATTGCCACAAACCATCCGGAAGTATATCTGATGATCCTACTGATCGACGAGCGTCCTGAGGAGGTTACAGATATGGCAAGAAACGTAAAAGCTGAAGTGATATCTTCTACATTTGACGAACAGGCTGAAAGACACGTAAAGATTGCTTCAATAGTACTTGAAAAAGCTAAAAGAATGGTTGAATGCGGCCATGATGTAGTTATTCTGTTAGACTCTATCACAAGACTTGCAAGAGCTTACAATACAGTTGTTCCTTCTTCAGGTAAAATACTTTCAGGTGGTGTGGATGCAAACGCGCTACATAAGCCTAAAAGATTTTTCGGTGCTGCAAGAAATGTAGAAAATGGCGGATCGCTTACTATCATTGCTACTGCGCTTATAGAAACCGGAAGCAAAATGGACGAAGTTATCTTTGAAGAATTCAAAGGTACTGGTAACATGGAGTTGCAGCTTGACAGAAAGCTTTCCAACAAAAGGATCTATCCTGCTATTGATGTTCCTGCATCAGGAACAAGACGCGAAGACCTTCTTATGGATAAAGATGAGCTTTCCAGAGTATGGATTCTGAGAAAATACATGTCAGATATGACATCGGTAGAAGCTATGGACTTCTTGATCGACAAGATGAAAAACACCAAGGACAACAATGAGTTCCTTGTTTCAATGAATGGATAACAATTGATAATCGATATAAAGAAGCGGCTTTCTAGCCGCTTTTTTTATGTCAAATAACTAATGAAAACGGTAAGACCTCATAAATCAAGGACAGTCGGATTATCCCCGGGCACTCTTAAAGAAAATAAGAATCCTGAAAATAACTCAGTCGTAACTGTCATGAGTTATAATGCGACTTCTCTGGAAGAAAGAACGATTTCTTCTCTGGATGAACTTCATAAATATAAAAGTGCTGATGCCGTTTCATGGATTAATATTGATGGGACAGAAGATAGCGAGAGTCTCAAAAAAATCGGCGAAATTTTTAATCTGCACCCTCTCCTGCTTGAAGATATATCCACAGCGGAACAACGTCCGAAAATGGACGAATTCGATGAACAGCTATTTACTATCCTCAATATGCTTAGTTTTAATTCCGAGAAAAATTGTATAACAGTTGAACAGGTCGGCATCGTATTGGGTAGCAACTACGTACTCTCCTTTCAGGAAGCAGGCGGAGATGTATTTGACCCAAACAGGAACAGGATTAGAAACAACAAGGGGAAACACCGGAAATATTCTGCTGACTATTTATTCTATACCCTTATAGATACCATTGTAGACAATTATTTTATCATCCTTGAAAAAATTGGGGAAAGACTTGAAGATATAGAAGATAGCCTGATTAGCGAACCTACCAATGACATTCTTAACGACCTTTACAAAATTAAAAGAGAGCTTATTCTTCTCCGCAAATCCATTTGGCCGCTCCGTGAGGTTTTAATGAAATTCGAAAGAGAAGAATATGAGCTTATAACCGATTCCACTCAAACTTATTTTAAGGACGTTTATGACCATACTGTTCAGATTATTGATACTTTGGAATCCTTCAGAGATTTGTCAGGAGGAATGCTTGATCTTTATATGTCAAGTATAAGCAATAGGATGAATGCCGTTATGAAAGTCCTTACTGTTATATCAACCATATTTATCCCATTATCTTTTTTGGCAGGCATTTACGGGATGAACTTTGACTATATACCTGAATTAAAGTGGAAATATGGATACTTTGGATTTTTGGCTTCATGCCTTACAATTTTAATAGCAATGCTATTCTACTTCAGAAAGAAAAAATGGCTCTGAAAGAGCCATTACTTTACCTTTAACAAATGCATTTCAAATATCAAGGTTGCATTTGGTGGAATTAAGTATTTACCAGGGTGCTCATCATCTTTTACACCTTTTTTGCCATACCCAAGGTTGCCAGGAATAATTAAAACCCCTTCTTCACCTTCAGACATCAAGAGAACTCCTTCATCCCAACCAGGGATCACTTCCTTAGTACCAAGTACAAATTGAAAAGGTTTACCATCATAACTGCTTTCAAACTGCTTGCCATCAGTAAACTTCCCCTTGTAATGAACTTTTACTTTAGCTCCTGCATAAGCTTTTTCCCCCGTACCTCTTTTCTTCACAACATACTTCAAACCAGATTTTGTTGTGATAGTATCACCTTCTGCAAACGTTTTGCTAAATGGAATCAAAAAAATTGCCCAAAAGAAAATCAGATGTTTCATTTCAAAGTTTTAAATGAAAAACGGAGATTAAAAAAATTGGTTTAAAGAAAAAAGGTTGTCCAAATATGAACAACCTCTCTAATACTTATTCTTACCTATTACTTCTTAACATCAAGCACTTCAATATCAAATACCAAAGGTGCATTTTTAGGAATCAGGAATTTCCCTTTGTTTGCCGGATCAGGTATTCCAGACTTACCATAACCAAGAGGAGATGGAATAAAGATTGTAGCTTTATCACCTTTACCAAGCACCTGAAGTGCGTCTTCCCACCCTGGAATCACTCTGCCAAGTCCAACAACAACAGTGAAAGGATCTTTACCTACTGAAGAATCAAATGTTGTACCATCAAGAAGCTTTCCTGTGTACTCAACTGTAACAGTATCCCCTTTAGTAATTAAAGGAGAATTTGCATCTTTTGTAATCACATAAGAAACGCCATACTTGGTTCTTTGAGCAGTAATATTTTCGGACTTTAGTTTTTTGTCAATGATGGCATTGTCAGTTTTAAGTTGAGTTTTTACAGAAGCAGAATCAAGCATTTTGCTGATATAATCATCTACCATTGCCATTTGCTGCTTGTTCATTTCCTGCTGTTGCTTTCTATACTTTTCTCTTTCAGCAGCTACCTCTGATTTAGTATAGACTTTAACTACCTTAACATTAAATGTAGTAAAACTACCTGGTTTAATTTCCTTAGGCATCTCTGTGTTGAATCTCTTTTGGTAAAGAGAATCGCTGCTTACCATAAAAATAGCGCTATCACCTTCACTAAGCAAGGCCAAACCTTCTTCAAGGCTCCCTTTAAAAGGAGATTCAGAAACAAGAATATCTATTGGGTTCCCGTAATTCTGTTTCGCAGTGCTAAAGGTATCCTTCTCATTTTGATAGCTCATCTGCACAAGAGCTACGCTTCCAACTTCCACATTCTTTCCACCAGTTGAGTCCTTTACAATCTTGTATTTAAGGCCGTTCTCGGTTTTTTTGTATCCGTCGCAAGAAGACAGAATACCGGAAGCGGCTAAAATACATAGGCCAACTGCCGCAACACTTTTCTTTAACATAATGATTTTTCTAGTTTATAGTTCTGATATAATTGTTCTTTATAGGCAGGAAGCACTTCCAAAAAATTTTTTACAGTATCTTCAAGGTTTAGATTTGATTTTCCTCCCGCTGCATTTAAATGGCCTCCTCCTTCAAAATGTCTTCTGGCAAATTCATTGACGGAAAAATCACCTTTAGATCTAAAAGATAGTTTTACAGAATCTGGCCGTTCTATGATAACTGCAGCGATCACAACTCCGTCAATGGACAACGCATAGTTTACCAAACCCTCTGTATCACCTGTCTGCGAATCAAACCTTTTCAAATCTGCTTCTGATATAGCGATATATGCAGCATACAAGTCTCTTTCTACCACGAGCTTTTCCAGAAGTGCAAAACCTAAAAATCTTAGCTTTGACTCAGAATTGTTATCATATATAAGTCTATGAATCCGTGACACATCAACCGCGAGGTTCAAAAGCTCTGCAATAATCATATGCACTTCCTTGTTCGTGCTTGGATGCCTGAATGATCCCGTATCGGTCATGATTCCTGCATAGATACACTCCCCAATACAGGTATCAAGGTATTCTCTGTCACCCAAACCGATTATAAGCTTATAAATAAGCACAGCAGTAGCGGCAGCTTTGATATCCCAGAAAACAAAATCTGCAAAATACTCGGGCTCAAGATGGTGATCTATCAATACTTTTGTTGCAGTGGCATTTTTTACAAGTTCCCCCATCTCGTTAATTCTGCCTAGAGCAGAAAAGTCCAAACAAAAAATAACCTCAGCCTCCTTTACCAGCTTTGTAGACAACTCCACATTTTCTTCGTACACAATTACCTCGTCATTACCATTCATCCAGTTAAGAAAAGTAGGATAATCTGTTGGAGTAATCACTTTAGGATCATGACCTTTTTTCTTGAGATAAGCCCACATTGCAAGCGAAGAACCTAAGGCATCAGCATCAGGTTTTGCGTGAGTTGTAATGACAATTTTTTTTGGAGTCCTTAGGATTTCCCTTAGAGATACAAGATCCTGCATTGATTTCTTGGACGAATAGACCCGTAGAATTTAATTATGCTTAAACAAAATTCTCTAGCTTTTGATTATAAAAAATCAGAGAATCTGCGCAAAATGAGAATTTTTTAAAAAAAATCCAATATTTCAGGAATCTGTATAATTTTGCAATCTGAAATTAGTAACCCTAACAACAAAAATATGGCTGGTAACAGAACTTTTTCAATGATTAAACCTGATGCAGTAGCAGCAGGTAATTCCGGTGCAATTCTAAAGATGATCGAAGAGGCAGGATTCAGAATTGTAGCCTTAAAAAAATTCAAACTTTCTGAAGAGCGTGCAGGTCAGTTTTATGAAGTTCATAAAGAAAGACCTTTCTACAATGATCTTAAGAAATATATGTCAAGCGGATTTATCATGCCAATGATTCTTGAGAAAGAAAATGCAGTGGCTGATTTCCGGAAATTGATCGGTGCAACAAACCCGGCAAATGCGGAGGATGGCACTATCCGTAAACTGTATGCTAAATCAATCGAAGCAAACGCAATCCATGGATCTGATTCTGATGAGAATGCTGCTATAGAAGGAAACTTCTTCTTCTCTGGATTAGAGCAGTTTTAAAGTTAAAAGTAAAAAGCTGAAAGTTTAAAGTTAAATAACAACTTTACACTTTCAGCTTAGTAATATTTAATGACACTTTAAACTTTTGACTTTAAACTTTAAACTTTAAACTACAACTCAATAGCTTCTTCCGTCTCTGCCTGTCTCTTCTCTACCCAGAAGTTATTAAATCCCTCCCCAACATAAATCATCAGATAACCTTGTGTTAATAGTTCCAGAATTGCAAGGAAGTTGTATACCATTGCTATTTTGGTTCTGAATTCCGAAATGACATCTTCAAAAGATAGCCTTGCAACGTCACTCAACTTAGTCAAAATATATTCTTTCTGGTTCTCAATGGTATAAGGATACTGTACCACCGTATGAATTGGTTTATTTTTTTCTTCTTCAAACTTCCTCAATACCCTTTCATAAACTTTGAGAAGTTTATACAGGTCTATATCCTGGAGCTCTGACTCCACATCGTTTACTTCAGAAAGTTGTTTTAACTCTTTGACTATGTTCCCTCTTTTTTCGAGGCTCATGCGTTCCTCTTCGAGATTAGCAAGATCATTGATAATACTCTTGTATTTCTTATACTCAAGAAGATGGGCCACAAGCTCTTCCCTTGGATCTACTTCATTACCCTGTTCATCAATTTCTGGTCGTGGCAAGAGCATTTTAGCCTTAACCCTCATTAAGGTTGCTGCAACAAGGATGAATTCGCTGGCAACCTCAATGTTCATTTCTTCCAATCGGTGAATGTATTCCAGGAAGTCATTGGTTATTTTTGAAATAGGAATATCATAAATATCCAGCTCATCTCTCTCTATGAAAAAGAGCAAAAGGTCGAACGGACCAGTAAATAAGGGTAGTTTAATTTCGAAGCTCACTTAGTAAATTTAACAGTAGTCTTTCAAACGTCAAAATCAATTCCGATTTATCATTTTGATAAAAACCACGACTCTCAACTTGTAAATATCTGACTATTAAAAAATATTACTTAAAACTTAGTTCTCCAGATCTAATTAAAAATCCTTTTAAAATAAAACACAGTATAATATCATAAATAATTTGTCGTTATTTTGCTGAGGCACATTTTTTCTTTTTTTAATTTAAGAAAACATATATTGTTTTATATTTGTTTTAGTTGGGACTTGCCATGTTAATAAAACCGGGAAAATTATTGGGTCAGATCGACTCTCCTGAAGATCTGAGAAAACTGGAGGAAACGCAGCTTTACCAGGTTTGTACCGAGCTCAGGCAGTTTATTGTAGACAATGTATCCGTATATGGAGGACATTTTGCTGCTGGGCTTGGTGTGGTGGAACTTACCGTTGCACTTCATTATGTATTTAATACTCCTAAAGATCAGCTTGTCTGGGATGTAGGACATCAGGCTTATGGCCATAAAATTCTTACAGGAAGAAGGGACGTTTTCCATACAAACAGACTTTATAAAGGAATTTCCGGTTTCCCGAAAAGAAGCGAAAGTCCTTATGATTCATTTGGAGTAGGACACTCTTCCACTTCTATTTCTGCAGCTCTCGGAATGGCTGTAGGCTCCAGATACAAGCAAGAACTTGACAAACAGCATATAGCTGTAATCGGAGACGGAGCATTAACAGCAGGTCTTGCATTCGAGGCAATGAACCATGCAGGAGTTTCCAATAGTAATCTGTTAATCGTCCTCAATGACAATTGCATGGCAATTGATCCTAATGTGGGGGCGCTTAAGGATTATCTTACAGACATTACCACATCGCAGACTTATAACAAACTCCGAGATGAGGCATGGCATATTTTGGGTAAAATAAGCAAGTTCGGCCCTAACGCTCAAACAATTGCTTCCAAAATTGAGACTGCTTTAAAATCTTCTTTATTAAAAAACAGCAATCTTTTTGAATCTCTTAAAATAAGATATTTTGGACCGGTAGACGGACATGACATTGATCATCTGGTTAATATCTTTAATGATCTCAAAAATATTCCAGGGCCCAAAATCCTTCACTGTGTTACAACTAAAGGAAAAGGATTTCCTCTTGCTGAAAAAGACCAGGTAAAGTGGCATGCTCCCGGGAAGTTTGATAAACTTACCGGAGAAATCAGTATCAAACATTTTGATACCCCTCAGGCTCCTAAATATCAGGATGTTTTTGGCCATACCATCGTAGAACTGGCTGAAAAAAACCCAAAGATTATGGGAATTACCCCCGCAATGCCATCTGGTTCTTCTTTAAATATCATGATGGAAAAAATGCCTGACAGAGCATTTGATGTGGGTATAGCAGAACAACATGCCGTTACTTTTTCCGGAGGGCTCGCCACTCAGGGACTCATTCCTTTTTGCAATATCTATTCTACTTTCATGCAACGTGCTTATGATTCAGTCATTCACGATGTTTGTCTGCAGAATCTACACGTCGTTTTCTGTCTTGACAGAGCAGGAGTCGCAGGTGCCGATGGCCCAACGCACCACGGAGCGTACGATATTGCATTTATGAGATGTATCCCGAACATGGTAGTTTCATCTCCGATGAATGAAAGCGAATTGAGAAATCTAATGTATACTGCTCAACTGGATGGCAACGGACCGTTTACAATCAGATATCCCAGAGGCCAGGGCGTAATGCCAGAATGGAGGCTTCCATTTGAAAAGATTGAGATTGGTAAAGGACGCACAGTAAAAGAAGGAGAAGAAATCGCAATACTAACGTTTGGGCCAATAGGCAATAATGCAGTAGATGCATGCAATATCCTTGAGCATGAAGAGCTGACACCAGCTCATTATGATATGAGATTTGCGAAACCACTTGATGAAGCACTTTTACATAAGATCTTCAAGAAATTTAAAAAGATTATTACAGTTGAAGACGGATGTCTGATGGGAGGATTCGGAAGCGCTGTTCTTGAATTTATGGCAGATAACAACTATTCTGCGAAAATAGTAAGACTTGGAATTCCGGATAAAATCATAGAACACGGAGAGCAACCACAACTTTATAAGGAATGTGGTTATGGCACAGAAGGAATTGTAGAAGCTGTCAGATCTTTAACCAGTATTGTACATCAGGAATAGAGTATCAAAAAAAATTAATGGCTATATCATCTTTAAAATACAAATCAGCAGGTCGCGGGCCTGCTGTTGTTTTTATACATGGATTCTGTGAAGAAAAATCCTTATGGAAAGACTTCTTAAATCACTTAAAAGGCAATTATCATGTAATCACTCCTGACTTACCAGGGTTTGGTGAAAGTCCCTTAAATATAACTCCTGTTAGCATGGAATACTTTGCCGATGAGATCAGAAGCCTTCTAAAAGACCTTTCTGTAAAAGAATGCATTATGATCGGGCATTCTCTGGGTGGATATGTCGCCCTTGCCTTCGCGGAAAAATATCCTGAAATGCTTAAGGGGCTAGGTCTTTTTCATTCAATGGCTTTTGCAGATAGCCCGGAAAAGCAGGAAAACAGAAATAAGACTATTCAATTTATTGAGAAAAACGGAGTTGCTCCATTTGCAGACAGCTTTGTTGAGCCTCTTTTTTTCATGAGGAACAGGAAGAATCTGGAAAGAGAAATTCAAACAATGATTGAAACAACCAGAAACACTTCCATAATATCGATCATTGAAACAACCAAAGCAATGCGGGACAGGAAGGACAGAACAGATGTTTTGAAAACTACTCAAGTCCCGGTTTTATTCATAGTGGGCAAAGACGATGGACCAGTACCACTGGAAAAAAACCTAGAGCAATGCTACCTTCCCAAGCACAGCGTTGTACATTTTTTCTCTGACTGCGGACACATGGGTATGTTTGAAAAAAGAGAGGAGACGCTGAAAGCGGTTGAGAAATATCTTGAATTGTGTGGGTAACTATCCTTCAAATGGCGTCGTTTGATGCATGGATATTTATAATATCTAACCACACTAAAGACCTCAATAGATCTTCCTAGTAGTTCTTACGAGGTTATATACATATATCTCTTTAGTGATTCTTATCCTTATTTCCACTGCCAAGAGTGTATAAACCACTCAAAATTGCTAAAATTACGACCAGCACCAAAAGCCATGCAAAACCTTTAATAGAATTTTTCTCTTCAGATTTTTCCACCTGCCGATTCTTCTTCCTTTTTCCTTTTACACTCCTCTTTGCTTTACTTTTTGATTTGTTACTGCCACCTTTTGCTACATTTAAATTGCTTGTTACGGGAATTTCCTGACTTATATCCTCATTTACATTATTCTCTTCTTCAACTGCCTCTTCAATTCTTTGCTCCTCGACCT
The DNA here is from genome assembly GCF_000775915.1 of Sporocytophaga myxococcoides. NCBI lineage: Bacteria > Pseudomonadati > Bacteroidota > Cytophagia > Cytophagales > Cytophagaceae > Sporocytophaga > Sporocytophaga myxococcoides. The sequence goes on along the minus strand of NZ_BBLT01000003.1, from coordinate 137,642 downwards.
TTTTGACAAAATCCATCCATTTTTTCTGCCTCCCGTAAATTCGGGTTGCGATACCCATAACATCCTGAACTGAAGGTTTTGACGTTTTTAACCTGTCAATTTCTTCATCAAACTTATTTCCTATCTCGTCTCTAACGTCCTCCTCATAGCCTCGTAAAAGTTTGGCATTTGGCAAGCTTATGAATGTTATCACCTGACTAATAACTTCCTCCTTATTTATCTTTTCAAGAGCTTCTAGATACATCACCTCTTTCGTGACTTTTACCAAAGTAGTCTTTAGCCTCTCACTTTGCAATTCAACTATATCTCCATTATCCAAAAGCATAGGAATCACAAACTGACAATTGAGACAAGAAGGAATCTCTTCTGATTCATTATTATACTTCTTAGAGTTGCCATCGTTGTCGTTTATTTTTACTCCACTGCTGCTATCTGGCCCAACCCAAACTTCGGTCATATACAAAGGGGATAATTTGGCCAGCTTAGTTCCAGCACAGCTTCCTATTTCTGCACTTGCACTTTCTCCATCCTGTTTTACAACCTTATAATCATGTTTTTCATTGTCATCATGCCATTCAACCACGCCCTCCGGAGTTGAACCTGAAACGCTCCTGGACAAGTCTGTTAAATCTACACTTACCGGATCTTTCTTAACTGTAAAGTTTTTAGTCCTTGCGACATCAGTAAACGTAGGTTTATTACCTTTGTAAGTAGGCTCTACACTTCCTGAATACGCAGCAAATGTGGCAGAACTTGTAATTGCAACTCCCATCATATATCCAGCCGGTACTCTTTCACCTTTACCTTTATCCCATTTGTATTTCCAGACTTCTTTATTCTCCAACTCATCTCTTAAATCTTTGGCTAATGCTTTACTTGTATCAGAAGATGGGACTCCTTCCCTCTCATTCCCATACACATCCTTACCTGAACCAAGTTTATGAGGATATTGATAAGCATTACCCTGTATCTTATTTACCTTTTCAGTGGAACGCTTAACCGCGTCAATCAGGTAAACTTCATTCTCAGTTTCCAGCTTGTTAATTTTGGCCCAAAGAAAATTGAGATTAAGTTTTTCTTTAAAGTTATCAAGTGTATAAATAACTTCCTCACTGAAGGACCTGCCTTGCCCATTCACTACCCAGGTATCAAGAGCCTCTTTAAGGATTACCGGAAACTCAACTTTGTCCTTATAAGCCTCTTTCAATTTATTAATAATATCTAGTAATACACTTGGTTCGCTTTCAATATATAGTTGTGCGGTATTTGAGGATCCGGAAGCCCCTTTTTCGGTTACCGGAGTTCCATAACCTTTAAATTGCATAGCTTTATTACCCATCCTATCCGCTTCATTCTCCAGCTCCTTATCATCATTAATATTTAGACCATTCTGCTTTCTTGTAGGTTCTACTCTCCCTTCCTTTTGTTGTACCACGTGCCAGGCCTCATGTGGCAAATGTTTCTCCTGCCCGCTTCCAACAAAAATATCATTGCCTTGAGCATAGGCAAGAGCCTTCAACTGCTTGGGTTTATCTGAATTGTAGTGAACCTTTACTCCATCCATAGACAAACCAGACATTGCCTCAATACCTGATTTTAAATTGTCAGGCATTCCTGTATTGTTCACCTTCTCTGGCGACTCATTTTTTTGTGGACTTTGTGCCACTTCTTTTTCATGCTTTCGCTGAATAGGCACTGTTGAATAATGCATTCCAGCTATTGCATTGCTCATCATTTGTGTTACATTTTTTCCATATAGACTTGAATTGTCAAACAGACTTTGATCCGCTACTTTACCATATGCAAGATTCTGATTTGCAATTTGCGCGTCGGTTTTCCTTTGTGGTAAGCTCTTGTTCTGGGTTTTTACAGATTGCATAATTCTATAGTTACCATATAAATATATGACTAATAGACTATTATACCAATTTAACTAAAAAATGATTCTGTTAAGGTTATTTTCGAATTGAATCTTTCGAGATAGTTATTATCGAATCTGATTGATTTGAAATATTTAAAATGAAACAGACTTATTGATGCTTCACGTGGAGCAAAGCATCAATAAGTCATCAGTAAAAATGATTTATTGCTTTATCCACTTCCCATGCATCACTCCACCTGAATGATGCATTAAAATAATATAGCTTCCCTTTGCCAAAGAATGAATATCTAATCTTGAAGCTTCTGAAGATGATATCACCACATTTCCAAATAAATCACAGACCTCAATTTTAGAAATTTTAATATTTTCCGGATTACCAATATTCAGATACTCACTTCCAGGATTTGGATAGAGCAACAAAGAAGATTTACGATCTCCTTTAGGAGAAAAAAGACTTGTGGTCGTGCCGAAGAATTCTCTGAAAACTTTTTCAAGGGCGGTATTAATGGTAGTCGTGTCCACGGGTTTATCCCATCCGTCATATAATCCGAACGAAGATTCCTTATAAGAATGGTAGGTGAAATGATACCCTAAACTGTCAAAAATTTGCAGTGCATCTGCTACCCATCTGTCTCCGCCTTTATCATTATCAAACGTATTTCTCGCAGCGCCAAACTCTCCAAAGTATACAGGATACCCCTTTTCTTCAATATATTTTGAATAAGCAGTAATTTTTTCCACGAGAAACTGATAATTTCTGGCCCCAACCTGGGTATTAGAAGGAGAATTATAAAATTCTGTTGTAATAGATGCAGTCGCCCCGGCAGGTACATTTTCGCCTTTCATCCAGCCACTTACCACGTATTTATGACCCTTTATTGACTTAAAGCTAAAATTAGGACAGATTACAGTTGCCGCTGCCTGATTTCCAGAAATTGAAATTGAATAATTATCGTTGTGACCAACAGAGCTTTCTTCCTTATAAGCTCCTGTACCATCCGCTGAATACCACCAATAAGTTCCGGAAGATAAATTCTCAGAATAAATAGTTCTTATTTCATTCCCACTGGCATCCAATTCTTTTAGCACAAAATCGTCAAAATATACCTTGCCGGCTCCGATTTTATTAGATACGAATACTACACGTCCCAAAATTACTTCATCATCAATGACAGTATAAGGCTTGCCAGTAAAATAGGTCCAATCCTTGGTGCCAGAGCCAATTGACGGGTTAGTGTAATTCCCTGTAAAATAAGTAGCATCAGAAGGAGCTGTTATAAAATTCTCGTCCGGGTATTTTCCTCCTTCGCCTGTATTGGCCCAGTCAAGATTTTGATGCGTAAACTCATAAGGATCATACAGGTGAACTGTGTACATCAAATTTTCCTCTGTGATTTGCGGGTAATTGTTGTTTGCATCTGAATAGCTATAATCACAATCCAAAGCCAATGCTCTTTCTGTAATTATAAGGTGGTTATTATCAACACTCCTGATACTATCTATAATTCTTTGAGCCAGATTGCTCCAATTTTGGATGCTACCAGAGGGAGTTGGTTCATTCAGAATATCATAGGCTCCTATCTGAGGTTCGTCTTTGTAACGACTAGCGATTGCCTTCCAAAGAGCAGCCAGACGCTTTTGATTTTCAGGGTTAGTCCATAAAGCATCACCTCCACACGTTGACTGATATCCTCCTTGTGGCACGTGCATGTTAAGTATCAGAAAAATACCATGATTTTTAGCCCATTCCACATTTTTGTCGATCCAGTCCCAACCACTTTGCTTATATGTATATGGATTTGCATCATTTTCAAAGGTTTTATAATTCAAATAAAACCTGATGGCATTCATTCCTAAATTATGAACCCTCTGCAAATCAATCTCTGAATGGTGAAGCGATGGAGAAAAGTTGTCATTATAAACAACATTACCAAATGCCATTCCTCTCAGCAATATTTCCTCACCTTTATATTTGAGTTTTTTGCCATCCCTTTTCACAAAATCCTGGCCATAGGAATTGAAGACAACAATTAGCAAGCTTAATACAAACAGTATTTTTATTTTCATAAAGTTGGAATTGGTTCTAATTGGTTAAATAATTATATAGAGCACAATTATGGTATATTTCTAATTTAAACTATTCACAAAACCAGAAAAACACTTCACAAAATATGCAATTTACTACTGTCCAGAACCTTCCTGAAACTCTGATGGGGTCTTGCCTGTCATACTTTTAAAAACCCGGTTAAAGCTCCCGGGACTGCTGAAACCGACTGCATAGGCGATTTCACCTATATTAAAGTCAGATTCTTTCAAAAGTCTTTTTGCTTCATTTATTCTTATCTGGTTTACATAAGTTTTAAAATTGCAATTGAACTTTTCAGAGATGGTTTCTGAAATGAACCTTTGGTTTACACCTGATTCTTTTGAAACAAGAGAAAGGTCCAGTTCAGCATTATTGAAATTTTCGTTAATGAAATCCAGAAAATTAAAACCAGTATCTGATTTCTCACTCGTTTCCAAAGGCTTATATCGAACATCAACAGAAAAAGCTTTCTTCCCGTCAGTTTTGCTTTTGAAATAAAACCTAATAAAAAGTCCCGCAATTATAAATACTTCGAATAAAACCATAATTAGCATAACAATGGTATTATCTCGGTAAAAGCGAACCTTGTATAACTCAAGAAGGCTCTTCATATCCAGTTTTGGATTTAGACCTGTGGAAAAAGATAGTTGATTCATTCTGTTCCATTCAGGATCTGAAAAGTCGCTTTTAGGTTGACCAATAGCTGTAAACCACCAGTCAGGAGTAGAAAATTCTTTAAATTTCAGTAGTAACGTTTGTCTTTTTTTCGTGATCTCAATATTCGTTGAAGAATGTCTGTCCCTCAACCTGTTGCTTGTATCTTTGACATTTTTATCCTTTGTAACTAAATAAATCAGAAGATCAGATACGTTTTTTGAGGAAACCTCAACTTCCAATCTGTTATATTCAGAAACATCCAATACCTGATATTCAGGTCTGGCAAGATTAATTCCCGCATATGGCAATACAAATCCTTTTTTCAGTATAAAGCGAAATCCAATAACGGAGTCATTGTGAATGGAGCTTATAACTAAGGATTGTCCATTGTCATTCTTATCGGTATAAAAATTTGCATTCAGCTTTTGGGCAGAGGGGAAAAGTGTCAATTCTTCTTTATGAAAAAATGCAAAATATGACATTGTTAGTAAAGCAATACTACTCAGGATTAACCTAATGTATTTTCTATTTCGAATGAAATTCCTGAATACTCTTGTATTGATTACCTGGGAAATAGGTCCCTTCATATTATATAAAGAATGCTCTTGCAGTTTATTACTGGAACGAAAATAATACTCTTAAGTAGTCTTTTAGAAAAAAATAAGGTAATAAATCAATCAGGTGCTGAATGAATGTAAAGACTTACCAAAATAATACGTCCAAAAGGAAAGTGACAATCATTATTCCGCTTTTTGTTAAACCTATTCTATGAATTATTTGCCCTATGATAGAATATGTTGAGCCGAATATAGGAGTCTATTCGGCTCAACATTTAATTCCTAGCTAAGTTGAAAACTGATGCCTTCGCTTGAAGCGAAGGCATCAGTCGTATCCAACTAAAAATCAGAGCCCATTTATTGCAACCACTGCTAAATTATTATCTTTGTTGAATCAATTACAAGATAAATCAACCAGCTAATGGAAACCCGCAACCCCCCTTTGCTTCCGGATAGGTATTACCATATATAAAACCGGGGCATCAATGGACAAAACATTTTTGTAGAACAAAAAAATTATTCTTTTTTCCTTAAAAAGTATGCTCAGTTTGTATCACCTTTTACCGATACCTATGCCTATTGTCTGTTAAAAAATCATTTTCACTTTTTGATAAAAACCAATAGTGAAGAAGATGTTATGAAAATAGTGATGTCTTCGCTTGAAGCAAAGGCATCACAAAAAAGTGTCTCATGGCATCTTAGTAATTCCTTTGGCTGTTTGTTCAAAAGTTATGCTCAGGCCTTCAATAAACGATACAGTCGTACAGGCGGATTATTCGAAGAACCTTTCCATAGATTAGAGGTAGATAATGATACTTATTTTTCAAAACTTCTTTGGTATATACATTTTAATCCTCAAAAACATGGTTTTGTAAAAGACTTTCGTGAATATGAACACTCCAGCTATCGTAGCCACTTACTTGAAAGAAAAACCAAACTCAATAGAGCTGAAGTATTGAGCTGGTTTGGCAATAAAGATGGCTATATTGATTTCCACCAGAAGCGATATCCAATTGATAAAATCATGAATAAATTTGTAATTGAATTTGATTGATTGGAAAGGTTGGGAGGATGCTACTTATCGGATTGACTGATGCCTTCGCTTGAAGCGAAGGCATCAGTCAATCTGGAAAAGTTCTCAGACTTAATAGAGCAAGTCTTAAACTGGTTTGTAATAAAGATGTGGATTATTCATTCCACCTAAAGCAATCCAGTGGATAAAACCACCAATAAGTTTTAATTGAAAATAATTGATTAGAAAATTGGCAGGACTCCGGGTAACGGAAAAACTGATGCCTTCGCTTGAAGCGAAGGCATCAGTCAATAATCTGCGAAATATTCATATTATCACTTCAATGGGTGACATCAACAACTAATCCAGCTCTTCAACTTCTCCAATCGAAAGCCCTGTCACTTCTGCAATCACCTGATCGCCCAGACCTTTTTTCTTTAACTCTTTAGCGATTTCAACATTTCGAATATACTTTCCCCGTTCCTCACCCAAAGCTTCTGCTTCTTTCCTTATTCGTGCTTCCAGTTCAAAAGCCGGAACATATTTATTGCTTTTCTTTAATATATCCAGCAATCCAATATCTAAAAAACTTGTAAATGACTTTTCAGAAATAATAAGATAATCAATCACCTGTATATCGAGGATAATTCCTACCTGAAGAAGCCTGTCTGTAATATCTTTATCCTGCTCGCTCGGAATCAGATCTCCACTAGGATGGTTATGCACCAGAAGCATTTTCACAGCTCCTTTTAAAACCCCAACTCTGAAAACCTGCATCGGCTCAACAATAGTTTTGCTGGTACCACCCAAGCTGATCAGTTCTATATATAAAATCTGATTGTTATTTGCGAGACCGATTGTCCAGAAGTGTTCTTTGTTGCGGTCAATTTTCTTTTCCCGCAAAAGAATCTCCTGCATAATGCTGTAGACGTCGTCTGAGTTGAGTAGTTTAATCTTTTGTTCCTCCGAAAGTTTTACATTCATACCAAGGTATACCTACCTACTTGCATATAAAAGAAGAAGGCTGCCCTTTTGAGACAGCCCTTATCATAATATATAATTCCCTAAGGATTATTTCTGAATTTTTACTGTAATTGTGATTGTACCAGAAGCAGTAAAAGAACCAGAAAGTTGGCTAACATAAGCTAAACCAGATTTTCCTCCAACTGTTGTAAAGGCAAATACCTTTCCTACAGAAAGATTTGTAACTTGTGTATCAGTAGCTCCTGTTGCAGCCTCTCCAAGCACATTTGCACCGGTTACAGCATTAAATTCTGTTTGTGTTAAGCTTGTAGATTTGAATTTAGTAGCATTTCTTGTTGCCCAGCTTGTAAGACCTGTAAAAACTGCTGAGGCATCTGTATTGCTTGGAGCAGCCATAGAAGCTCCATTAGCTTGTCCATGATAGAAAACAAAATCCACAGCTGATGCATTTGTTTTTGCAGCAGCCTGAGTGTACACAACATTACCCTCTGCATCGTAAAAACTTCCAAGTGTTGCGTGATTTTCGTTACCAAGAATTACAGCTGTCCAAGTGTCAATTGCACCAGTTTGAACAGTTCCTATTGTTACTTTGATAGATTTGCTTGTAGAATTTCCATTTTTATCAGTAACTGTAAATGTGTAAGTTTCTACATTACCGACATTTGAAGATACTACTGTTGAAATTTCACCTTGATAAGTGTTTTGGTTAGATCCTTTAAGTGAATATGGATTTGAGCCTGCGCCATCAGGAGCATAATCTACTAGGTATGCATTGTTAATTGTAACTTGGAATTTATCCATGTCTTTGTCACCTTTGTTAGCAACCCATTTTACTTTTAGAGTTGATCCTGGAGCTAAGGTAACATCACCAGTTGTATATCCTGTTCCTGCAACAAAATCAAGGCTTGGTGCTGGCTTCGGATCATCTTCATTAGAACAGCTAGATAAAAGTGCAACTGCCGCAAGCGCCATCATTGAAAAGAATTTTGAGAATTTTTTCATACTTTTTTTAAATTGTTTGATTGTTTTAAGTTTATAATGTTTTAAAGGTAAATATATAACTTTTTCTGTTACTCTTGTTCTGGGAAAATGTTTCAAAATCGATCTAAAAAATACCTATTTTTAAACCGTTTCATTCTTATTTTGTTTTAAATCACCACAAAGAAATAATAACTTATTAAAATTATGTTAAAAAGATTTTTTTTAATCACATTAATACTTTTCGCACATTTCTTAACTTATTCACAGCCCAAAAAACCAATCGGGATAGAAGACATCTGGCTCAAAGGCACTTTTCGTCCGGAAATTCCTCAGGGTTTTGCCTGGATGAAAAATGATTCTTACTATACTGAACTGGTCAGCGATAATACAATTCAGCGCGTTATCCAATTTGATGCCAAAAATGGAAAAGAAGTAAAAACCATATTCTCTTCCTCTGAATTAACTACTCAGTATCAATTAAATATAGAAGAATATTTTTTTAGCCCTGACGAAACCATGCTCCTCGTTGCCTCAGCTACAGAACCAATATACAGAAGATCGTCCAAAAGTATTTTTTATCTCATTAACCTTACCACTAAAAAAGCTACTCCACTATCCTCTTCAGAAAAAATAGCTTATCCTACCTTTTCACCTGATGGAAAGAAAATAGCATATGTAAAAAACAATGATTTATATTTTACATCTGTATCAGACGGAAAAGAAACCAGAATCACATTCACCGGAATGATCAATAAAATCATTAATGGAAGTACAGACTGGGTGTATGAAGAAGAATTTGAAATAACCAAAGCTTTTTCCTGGTCAGAAGACAGCAAAAAAATAGCTTTCCTTACTTTTGATGAATCCGATGTTAAAGAGTACAATATGCAACTTTGGGATGGTCTGTATCCTACAGATTATAGATTTAAATATCCAAAAGCGGGTGAAAAAAACTCTGAACTTAGCGTATCATGTTACTTCACAGAGGAAAACAAAACCAAAGAAATTTTCTCAGGCAAAGGAAAAGATCTTTATATTCCAAGACTTCAATGGACCAAAAACCCTTCTGTGGTAAGCTTTATAAGAATGAACAGACTGCAAAACCATATGGAGATCTTGCATGCTGATGTTTTCACAGGAAAAATTAATACCGGATATGAAGAAAAATCCGACACATATATTGAGATCAATGACAACCTGACCTACCTGGCTGATAACAACCACTTTGTTTTAACAAGCGAAAAATCAGGATACAGACACATATATTTGTATAATCTTGAAGGAAAAGAAGTAAGGCAAATTACCAGTGGAAACTGGGAAGTCGAGAAACTTTCAGGAATTGATGAAGCCACACAAAAGATTTACTATACCTCTACCGAAGCCTCACCCCTGGAAAGGCAATTTTATGTGATCGGTTTTGATGGAAAAAACAAAAAACAACTTAGTTCCGGCAAAGGAACACATGACATAGAAATGAGTTCCAATAAGAATTTCTATCTGGACATCTTTAGTACCATCAGCACTCCTCATATAACTTCCATATTCAATAAATCAGGAAAAGAGGTACGTCCCGTTACACAAAATAAGGAATTAATTCAGAAAATGTCTTCCTTCTCCATCATTGAGCCTGAATTTTTCCAGTTTAAATCTGCTAATGGTGATTCCTTTGATGGCTGGATGATAAAGCCAAAAGAAATTTCAACTGGAAAAAAGTTACCTGTAATGTTTTATGTCTATGGTGGTCCGGGCTTCCAGACAGTTAAAAATGAGTGGATGGGACCAAACTATTACTGGTTTCAGGCTTTGGCTGCAAAAGGCTACATCATAGTCAGCGTGGATCCAAGAGGTTGTGGCGGAAGAGGAACTGCAATAAAAAAGATCACACAAAAAAGTCTTGGTAAATATGAAACCGAAGACCTTATTGCATCAGCAAAATACATCTCCGGCCTTAACTATGTTGATGCCAACCGCATCGGAATTTTCGGCTGGAGTTACGGAGGTTATCTATCTTCTCTAGCCATGACCCTGGGAGCAGATTATTTTAAGACCGGCATTGCGGTAGCTCCTGTTACAAACTGGAGATTCTATGACACCATTTATACAGAACGTTACCTTGGACTTCCGCAAGAAAATCCTGAAGGTTATGACAAATATTCTCCATTAAGCCATACAGCAAAACTGAAAGGTAACTATCTCCTCGTACATGGAACAGCTGATGATAACGTTCATGTTCAGAATTCAATGATGATGACCGATGCTTTGGTAAACAGCAATAAGCAATTTGAGTTATTCTATTATACCAACAAAAATCATGGAATTTACGGAGGTTATACCAGATTCCATTTATATAAAAAGATGAGTGACTTTATCGAAAAAAATCTTTAAATCGGGATTAGGCATTCAAAAAATGTCCTTGTTAATCAATATATAAAAAACATTCAAATGATTGAATTTAATGATTATGAAGATATTTTAATGCCAAACGATTCAATTGAATTTAAACTAAAAGGCAGCAATGGGGATAGCCACCAGCCAGCTGACTTAAAGGTCTTTGTAAAAGAATGTTATTCGGAAAACAACTTTGTTCCTTTTATCGAAATTATGATGGGAAGAAAAAAGATTATAAAAAGATTTATTTTACAGGAGGCATTATTTGTTTAAATTTAAAGAAAAGTACCTCATAACGGAAACTGGATATCAAGAACATTTGAATAAAAATTTCCTTATATAGCTTCCGGAGCAGCTTCGGCTTCTGTTGGGATGGTTAAAGTTTAATTATCATTAACGGAAATGATTACTAAAGACACACCTTTAAAAGACATAATTTCTCAAAACAGGCTTCTGCAAAGTGTAGTAGAGAGATTTAATTTTAAACTACCCTCCTGGAATGTGAGTGTGCAGCAAGCTTGTCTTTTAAATGGAGAGAATCCGGACTTTGTTATTGGTATTCTGAAAGCTTTTGATGAAAATACTGATTTCCCTACCCAGGAGCTGATGTCATTTAGTCTCACATCTATACTCAACTATCTGAAAAAGACCCATGAGTATTATTTGAGCAAAAAACTTCCTGAAATTGAGCTCTCTATAGAAAATCTTATCAGAGACTATGCCCCTGGTTCTCCCTCACTTGTACATTCGGGCTCACTTTTTCTTACTTATAAAGAAGACCTTATCAAACACATCTGGGAAGAAGAACTTGAACTTTTTCCATATATAGAATACCTGCAAACCACAAAACTGCAGGGATTTAAGTTTGATGTACACAGCAAACTGAGCAAATACTCCATTTCAACCTTCATCCATAGTCATGATGACCATGAAAAAGGACTTGAAAGCATAAAAGAAATTATACTTGCGGCCGCAAATCAAAGGGAGCCGGTAATGGCTTATAGAATATTTTTGATTCAGTTGGAGATTTTTTCAAAAGACCTTCAGAAACACTCAATGGTTGAAGATGAGATACTTATTCCAATGGCTCTTAAATTGGAAAAAGAGCTGAACAATATATTAAGAAATTGATCTTGCGCGAATTATATTAAAAACTTTTATCCTGGGTCATTTTTAGTTGTTACTAATTACACCTAAACTCTTATTAAGGAGTTAAAAAAATACGATAAAACAGATTGTTTTGATAAAGATCAATCTTCGATAACAGCAGGTCATTTTTAGTAACATTTTCACTTTTATTGATCTGACATTAAATGATACCAATGACTTAAGAAAAAAATACTAATAGCCTGTAAATGGGATTTATAATTTGCTATCTGGCATAAAAAATGTCATTTCAAATCCAAAACAATTCATAAAGATAGCGTTTAGGGAATAAACTCTTTTTTCGTAAAGCACTATTATTAATTTTGCGTTCAATAAATACTGATTTATATTAACTATGCGAGTTAGAAACACATTACTTTTATTGTTCTCCCTGTTCGTTGTCAATGCGTTTGCAGGTGGAACGCCGCCTGCTTATTCAATTAAGGTAAAAGTGAAGGGCATTAAAGATACCACATGCCTCCTTGCTTATCACTTCGGGGACAAACAATACCTTAAAGACACCGCAAAGGTTGATTCAAAAGGAAATTTTACTTTCGAAGGAACAACACCTCTCGAGGGCGGCATTTATCTTGTAGTACTTCCGGATAAAAGATATTTTGAAGTGCTCATCAACGAACAGAAATTCGCTATGGAAACCGATACTGCCGACTATGTAAAAAACATGAAAGTTACAGGATCCACGGAAAACACTCTGTTTTATGAATATCTGAAATATCTTAATCCGAAAGGAGAAGAAATGAATAAGCTTCAGAAAAGCCTTGCTGATGCTAAATCCAAGAAAGATTCTACGGATATTAAAGATAAAATGAAAGCAGTAAGCAAAGAGATAAATGATTACAGATTAAGTGTCATTAATAATAACCCAAAAACTTTTGTGGCAAAACTCTTTAAGGCAATGATGCCTGTAGAAGTTTCTCCTGCAGATGAAGCAGCGGCAAAAGCCAAAGGAGATTCCCTATTTACCTACAGATTCTATAAAGACCACTATTTTGATAACATCGATTTTTCTGATGACAGGATAACCAAAACTCCTGTTTACCATGAAAAACTAAAAGAGTATTTTGAACACCTTGTTTATCCTAATGTAGATTCCATCAATGCCGCTGCAGATAACCTTGTTAAAAAGTCAGAGGCAAACAAAGAGGTTTTTAAATACACAGTATGGTACATCACAACCAAACATGAAACATCTCAGCTGATGGGAGCCGATGCTGTATTTGTGCACATGGTCAATAAATACTACAAAACGGGAAAAGCTTATTGGGTTGACAAAGAAACACTTGCTAAAATTGTACAAAGAGCCCAGATTCTTGAGCCTCTTTTACTTGGCAAAAAAGCTCCTGATCTGATGCTGAAAGATTCAACAGGAACTTACCGCAGACTGCGCGATCAGAAATCAAAATACACTTTTGTATACTTCTGGGATCCAAACTGCGGTCACTGTCAGAAAACTACTCCTAAGCTTTACGAAGTATACCTGAAATATAAGGACAAAGGATTGTCTGTATATGCAGTAAATATTGACAGAAAACACAAAGACTGGGTAAACTTCATTCATAAAAATGATCTTGCCTGGACCAACGTTTATGACCCAGATCATACCATAAGCTTTAGAGATAGATATGATATCTATGCTACTCCTGTTCTTTATATTCTTAATGACAAGCAGGAGATTATTGCGAAGAGGGTTTCCTATGAACAGGCAGATGAAATCATTGCTAATTCAATTAAACATGATAAGGAGAAAAAGAAGTAACAATAATAAAATAATAATTGATTAAAGGGGCTACGACAGAAGCCCCTTTTTTATACTTAAAGCCCTTAAAAAATCCTCATACTCCTTTCATCATCTTACTTCATGATAGTTTTACATCCTAAAACAAATCCAATCACGGGAATAACTTGTGTAATGCATTTACCATAAATTGAACAGCAAGTGCCGCCTGAAGAATTGCCAGGAGCCATCCTATTATTGAAAATGCAGGCATACTAATTACCTTCATAATTTTTCGGGCAAAGATCATTGAAAGAATATTCAAAAATACGATAAGAAGGAGAGCAACTACTACCATAACATCCGCTTCAATTCCATTTTCAAATGCCAGACTTGCAGCGGCAATAATAGCTGCAACACCTATTGGAGAAATAATTAGAGGAACAGTCAGAGGAGAAAGAGCTTTCATTGATAATTCATTAGGTGAAAGGCTATGTGGTTCGTTTTCCATTTCAGTCCCTTGTCTAGCAGCGGCTTCGGGAGATTTAAAGGCCAGAATCATTCTTAAAGAAGAAATAAATAACAATATACTACCGGCCATAGTCACAGAAGGGATAGAAATTCTCCAAGCCTTCAGCATTTGGGTGACAACAAGCACCAACAATAGAATAATGATGAGCGAAAACCAGGTTCCTTTTAACGCAAGTTTCCTAAGAGTTTTTTCATCCAACCCTATTGTCATTCCATAGAATAAAGGTATGATTTTAAGAGGTCCTATTGTGATAAAAAAAATCGTGAACACGTACGAAAACTGCTCCATTGGAATTTTTATTTATCGGATAAAACAGGTCATAAAGGAAAATGTTACTTCCTTCTGATTGTGCCACCTCCATTGTAAATACCCGAACAATTAACATTCTAAATAGCTTCTCATAGTAGAATCTGAAATTCTATATAACATATAACAAATGAAAAACAGGGAGGCGGAACAAAACAAACAAGCAACTTTTAATAAAGGAAAATCAAGAGAAAAAGATCCGCTTCCCTCCTGGAACAATGGTCAGGCTAAACAAACAATAATAGAATTTATTAAAAAAGTAACAGATCCAGGAAATGCTCAATTTGTAGCAATGGAAGACAGAATAGCTGTATTTGACAATGATGGTACTCTTTGGACAGAGCAGCCATACTATTCTCAGATGGCTTTTTTGCTAGACCGTATAGATGACCTTGCATTGCAACATCCTAAGTGGAAAAAAGAGCAACCTTTTAAGGCTTTACTTCAACGAGATTTAAAAAATGCTCTTTCCGGAGGGCTAAAAGCGATTTCTGAAATGATTATGGCGACTCACGCCGGAATGACCACCTCTGATTTTGACAAGCTTATAAAAGCATGGATTTCAAAAGCTTTACACCCAAGGTTTGAAAAATTATATTCTGAATGTGTATTTCTTCCAATGCTGCAAGTGCTGGAATATTTTAAATCAAGCGGTTTTAGAAACTATATTGTTTCTGGCGGGGGAATCGATTTTATCAGGCCCTGGTCCAAGGCTATTTATGGCATACCTCCTTCCCAAGTCATTGGTAGCAGCATTAAAACACAATATAAAATAGTTGATGGACAAC
Source organism: Sporocytophaga myxococcoides (assembly GCF_000775915.1). Lineage (NCBI taxonomy): Bacteria > Pseudomonadati > Bacteroidota > Cytophagia > Cytophagales > Cytophagaceae > Sporocytophaga > Sporocytophaga myxococcoides. The sequence continues at coordinate 122,588 of NZ_BBLT01000003.1, read as the reverse complement.
CACAGCTTTGGAGATTACCTGAGATAAACTTCATAGATGATGAAGAAGGTAAGCCTGTTGGCATTTTTGCAAATATCGGCCAACAACCAATAGCTGCATTCGGGAATTCTGATGGAGACATCCAAATGCTTGAATGGGTAACATCACGAGAACCTTCTTTAGGAATGATTATTAAACATGATGATGCACTAAGGGAATGGTCTTATACCAAAGACACATTGTTGGGAAAACTGGACCATGCCCTTGTAATGGCTTCAGATAAAAATTGGATTATCACCAGTATGAAAAATGACTGGAGAACTATATTCTCATTTATGGATTAAAATTAGTCTCCACTTCTAAATCCATAAAAACCTCATCTCTACTAAAAAATGTTACACTATTCTACCTTCACCTCCTTAATGATTTTTTTGAGTTGCGCATCAACATGAGCCTCCAACTCCTCAAAAGTCATTTGTCCCATTTCATGCAAAAGAATGGCATTCTCCAGGCTAAAGGCACATGCTTCAATATAAAGAATTTTTGTATGCAACCTTCTTATAAAAAGTTCATTCGTTTGATTGCGTTTTAAGTCCATAGCAAAAAGATTAAGAAAAAAGATAACACAATTAAAAACACTGTTCAACTATCAGAAAATTACAATGTAAACGATAAATCAAGTTTATTTATTTATCCAGAATAAAAAAAAATTTCCCCAGCTGATAAAAATTCACCTATTACAAATTAGAGGCTCCCAATATCCGCAAGCGCTCTTCCAGGACCTTAATCCGATCCTGGAGTATTATCATTTCAGCAGAAAGAGAATCTGCCAGAATCATTAAATTTTCTCCATGATCGAGGTCATCCATCTGAACATAAATCTTCCCTTTAATTTTTATAATCTCGACATTTTTCCTTGCAATATTCTCCCCCACTTCAGATGCTTTAATATTAATTTCCATAGCTGTCCTTATTTATATAGATCTCATCCCGATCCACTCTTTTCCTTTTCTAATAATTTCTGATAAAAATCCAGCAGTTCTTTAAGATCTTCGTTAGTAGATACCGCCATTTCCAAGGATTTTTTATAAACATTCAGAGTAAGCTCCTGATAACTAATTAAGGATCTGAGATTTTCAATTTCCATCTTTAGATATTCAGGCTTTTCTTTAATGTCTGTAACCTTATTATTATTTTTATACATTTCCCCTTCCTCAAACAATAACCAGTAAAGGTTAAGCTCAGGCACCTCTCGAACGACACTGATAAACTTGTCGACACCGTATTTCTTTCCCTTTATAATGTTATAAATCTGAGTTCCGGCAGTATCACTGGCCTTCCCTAATTCATTAATTTTCATCCTTTTCGTATCAAGAAATTGCTTCAGCCGTTTCCCAACGAGAGATAAATCAATCATTTTTTACTGGCGGTTAAATTATGATTAAATTATTTATTTACAACATGTTAAATCTATAAAAATAAAAGATATGAGTAAAGTTATATGTCAAAACTATTTTCACCCTAAAAAAGTAATGAGGAACTATGAAAAATATAAATATATGCTGACTTACAGATAATTATACCTAAAAACAAGATCTGATATCTAAATATTTTTTTTTAAAGCTTCAATCAAGTCTTTTTGAAGGTTCATAATTTCTCTATCCTTTTCTTCAATTAGCTTTTTACAAATACTAGGAATAACCGTCGGACTTGACCCATACAAAAGAACTTCTACAACATCCATTTCATAGAAAGCTGCAAGCTTTTCTAACTTGGAAAGTGTTATATCGGTTAATCCTCTTTCTAATTTTGAATAGGTAGAAAGTGAAATCTCTATTTCAAAAGCCAGAGCATCCTGACTGATTCCCTTTGAAATTCTGAGTGATTTTAAAATGTTACCAAGATCCTTCATGATACAGGGTAAATCTAAATGTAAAAATAACCACATGTAAAGTCCATTTTAACAAAAAACAAGTATTATTATACTTGAAATATGTAAAATTGTACCTATATTTAAACTTTTTAAACTCAAAATGCTATGGAGAAAAACAAAGAAACCAATTATATCTACTTACGAAGATTACATACAAAAATTCTCTACCTTGAGGCTTGTACCTTTAGTCTGGAAAACGCTATTCTACTATATGAAATGAATCAAATAGATTTTGTTGAGCTCCAAAAGATAACGAATAGCCAATTTGAAAAAATAAAAAAGGAAATTACTGATTTTTAAAAGTTCTCCTCTTAAAAATTCCCAAATTTTTGATCTATGGAGTAAGGAGGTTATTGGCACAACTATTCGCGATTTTCCTTGAAATTCCTTATTTTTATAAAGGTGCTTTATTAACCGAAAATCAAAAATGGGCGCGTTTTCAACCAACACAGCACTACTATTTAGTGTTATTATAATGTTTCTCACGGTATATTTTTCTTACCGGGGATTTAAGCAGAAGGATTTTTTTGAGAAATACCTTTTTAGAGTTGACAACATCCTAATTTACAAGGACTACAAAAGGTTGTTTTCATCTGGCTTCCTTCATGCAAACTGGTTCCACCTGATTATTAACACTTACGCTTTCTTTTCTTTTTCAGAAGCATTAGAGAGCCAAATGGGATCAGGACAATTCCTTACGATTTACTTTTTGAGTCTTCTCGGTGGAAATTTGTTTGCCCTCTTTATTCATAGAAACCATGGAGATTATAGTGCCATCGGTGCATCAGGAGCAATATGCGGATTAATCTTCGCCTCCGTTGCTATTTTCCCGGGTATCTCAATTGGTTTGATATTTATACCAGCACAAATCCCAGGTTGGTTATTTGCGTTGAGTTTTGTGGCTATTTCCATTTATGGAATAAAATCCAATGCGGGAAATATCGGTCATGATGCCCATCTGGGTGGTGCTCTCACAGGAATTCTGGTTGCAATAGCAATGAATCCTGAGATCATTTTCTACAATTACATACCTATTCTGTGCCTTCTTGCGCCTACAGTCACATTCTTATATTTTATACTGGCAATGCCTGAAATCCTTTTGATTAATTCTTCTTTTACCTCCGGAAAGACGCATATGACAAAGGATGAAGAATACAATCTCAGGAAATTTAACAAGCAAAAAGACATTGACAGGATTCTTGATAAAATTAACGAAAAGGGGATAGACAGCCTTACCACCAAGGAAAAGGAATTGCTTGATGAATTCTGATTCCTGATTTTTAAATTTTATCTGCTTTTCTTAATTTTTTAAAGCAAAAGTGCTTCTAACATCCAAATTGGTTCTTTTATCAAAAACAGGTATTTTTAAAGAATTAAACTATAATCCATGAAAAAAAATATTTCATATTTATCCATTTCCGCAATGGCATTTTTGCTGTGCTTTGCTTCTTGTAAGAAGGATAAAGATTCTGATGTTACACCAGCAAACCCATGTAAAGTAGCAGAGGTTAAAGGAGCTAATGATCAGTTATTGTCAACAAGTGAATATTCCTCAGATGGGAAAATCACTAAGCTGACAGACAATACATCTGGTGTATATACAACATATGATTACGACAGTGCCTATGTCAGAACCTACACCTTTGGGCCTAATGGATTGCAAGGTACTTCTAAAATCGAAGTAAATAAGAATGGATATGCTGCAAAAAGCTTTAACAAAACAATAGGTAGCGACTCCATTATTTATGACTCTGTTTACTACCAATATAACAACGATGGCTATCTAACCAAAAAGACCATTTACACTTATATTTATAATACCTTAGGGGAAGTTCTTTCCAAAGATGCCTATGTAACTACTTATGAAGTTTCCGGAGGAAATGTATTACAAAGCACCTATTTTAAATTGGGTGAATCGATGATGCTTTATATATCGAAGTACGACTATGACACAAGTGTAGAAAACAAATCTGGAATAGACATTACTGGATCTAAGCCGAATCCTATCCCAACGGGCAAGAGCACAAAGAATCCTGTCACCAAAGTTACTTATCCGTTTGGTTTATCAGATGAAATAAGCTACAGCTATGATGATAAAGGAAACGTTACAGAAGTCAGGACAAAACATAATACACTTCTCGGATCCACTGAAAGCACTTCTAAAGTTTCTTATATCTGTCAATAAAAAACATAATCTTTTTTATATAAAAAAGAAGAGGCTGTCCTTTTGAGACAGCCTCCTTCTTTTTATAGCTTAAAGATTCCTTATCTTTTTATAAACCTCTTAGTTATTAATCCCTCTGAAGTACTTAATTTCATCAAATACTGCCCACCACTTAGATTTTCAATGTTTATTTCAATTGTCTCCTGAGTTGAATACCCGTTATAAACTTTTTGCCCAAGAACATCAAAGACTTCAACCTGTCTGATTTCTGAAGCTGCATTTTCAAAGCGAACAGTTATCATATTCTCAGCCGGTACAGGAAATACTTGTAATTGAGCAAAAGCAAGTTTCGAATTTATTCCTGTAACTATGATATCCGCAAGCACAGACATTTCACCTTCGCAGCCATCAACTATTGTTTTAACTCCATAAAATCCGGTTTTCGTAGCTAATAAGGTATTGCTCACTTCACCTTCAACAGGTTGATTATTAAAATACCATTGGTTTCCGTCCTCATCACTGGAGCTCAACAAAACCGTGCCATCCTCAAATGCCGTCTGGAAGATTTGTGGCTGACCCGGAATTACACAGAAGGACCGTATTACCGGAGTTGCAGGAGCAAATTCATCATTGCCTTCTTGTTTAGCTTTAATTTTTGCCAATCCCGGCTCAACAATGTGAACCTTGTCACCTTCTACTATTATATTAGATGATAATGCTTCAAATGTTACCAGCAACTGGGCATTTGAATTTGCCACTATTGTAAAATCATTACTGTTGATAGATTTATCCGGTATAGGATCAAATGTGATGTATTGAATCTCCCTGTCTACATATACTTTAAAATCACTAAATGTAAAAGCACCATCAGTATCTGTAGCTTTAATAGTAACATCCGCATTCCCGGAACCAAGGCAGATTAAAGTAATAATCTTACCATCAATTGACACATCAACAACACTTCTATCTGACGATTCGACTTCAACAGAAAGGTCGAAAAGAGCGTCAACATCATCAGTCAAAACAGTATCCAGATCTATCCTGTAAACAGTCCCGAATATTCCAGATAACGCATCAATGGAAGTAAATTCAGGCTTCATATTTGTCCTTTGAATCACAAAAAGTCCGAAAGGATTCACCAAACCATCCTCTGTAACAATAACTGACTTTGCTCCATTTAAGTCATACCGTAATATTGATTTATCGCCCTGACTTATCACATAGAACAACTCTTTTTGTTGCTGAAAATCTATTCCGGCAGGCCAGTTAAGATCTCCTGTAGCAGAAATATGTTCTTTACTTCCATCCAAAAGGTTTAGTGTAAAGACCTCATCTGTTCCCGAAGCAAGGCTACCTCCATCGGCAACATAGATGTTCTCCTGATCCTTCAAAGCAATATCCAACGGTAGCAAGACATCATTACCAGTGCTGATATTTACGACAAAATTGTTAGGTGATATTTTCAGTATAGAGCTTGGCGCACCAAAAAACACTCCAGCATTTCCTACTACCAGGTCTCCATTTCTCAATAGTAATATTCCGCTTGCAAACTGCAGATCTCCGCCCTGGTAAACAGACTCAACAAAACCTGTTGCTGTATCAATTCTGACTACCCCATTAGTGCCGTCAGCCATGATCAAATTACCAGCTTTATCCATAACCATTGCAGGTGCCAAAGGATCGGAAGGAAGCATGCTGAAACGATTAACATCCACCAACAATGTCTGCAATCCAGTTTCTATGTCTATTTTAACAAGGCCTGATTCTGCATCCAGCACAAACAAACTTGTTCCATTTTTATAATAAGCATTTCTGGCATTTTTAATGTATTCTCCGGAAGCTACTATGCTATCCTGAGAAGTCGAGGGATCCACAATTCTAATTTTATCTCCGTCAGCTATCAGCACATCACCTTCGTCTAAGGAGGGTTTTATGTGAATATAATAAGGCATTACCGGCGACTCATTTCCGGCATTATCAATAACTTTGAAAGAAAATATCTCGGTTCCGAATTTTCCGGTACCAGGCTTATAAGTAAAAGATCCATCTCCTTCCATCTCCACATTACCTTTTGAACCATTAGAAATTAAATGAAAAGTTAAGTTCTCACCCTCTGCATCAGAAGCTGAAAGATTCCCTGACACCTCAACATTTTCTCTTGTAGTAATATGTTCAGATTTTGCAATCGGAGCAGAATTAATAAGATTAATCAAAACTCCACTCACATTACTGAATCCGGATCCATCATGTACTCTGAAAGTAAAAAGGTCTGTTGCAGAACCAGTGGAAGCAGAAATATAAATAAAGCTACCATTTTCCTTTAGGTCAACAGATCCAAGCAAAGGCTGATCAACTATTTCAAATGTCAGATTGTCTTGCTCCTCATCAGTAGCCACCAACTGGCCTGAATAACTTCCTTTGTAAGATATATAAATTGTATCTGCTTTTGCTATTGGCAAGTCGTTAACGGGCTCGATATCTATTTTAAAAGTAAATAATGAAGAACCATTATCTGATGCGACCGAATTCTTACCATCTTTTACAATAAAATTAAACGCATCTTCAAAAACAGCGCCTCCTCCATTATGGACAAAACTTAAATTTCCATCTTCCAGATCTTTTAAAGTAAAGGAATCTGATTTTTTAAGGGTATCACTTTTTAGAACAAGGTATCCCGTCCCGTTTTTAACAGGATTATCAGTTGTGAGAGCTGGGTCAAAAGAAAAGGTGACTGATTCGGATGAAGATTCATCAGAGATATTCAGGAGCTCTGAATTTATAATTTCTTTTCCTCCTTCATTAAGCACAAGTCCTATATTTGTTTCAACTACAGGAGGAAGATTATACCAATAAAAGCCATGATTTCCCAGGTAATATGCCGATGTTGGATCTGCAGGTATTGCTTGTGTCTCATAAAACTCCTGGAACGGCATATAGTCAGCATCAGGAGATAAAGATGCTTCTACCAGAAGGTTGGCTTCAAGCTTATCAATTTCAGAAGAAAATTTAACAAGACCACCAATCTGAGAAGGCAAGCCTAGCATATCTGGATTAATCAAAGGATAAACAGAACCATCTCCTTTCAAAGCTTGTAACGTTGCTCTAGTATAAACTATAGGAGAACTTCCGTCGATAGCATCAATCAGGATTGACCTCCCTTTCCAAACAAGAATACCGTTTTCCAAACTGCTTTCACCCGGCGAGAACTTCATTACCTCATCATCAGATACACTGAAACCATCATAAGTGAGGCTCAGAGACAGGGACCCTTGAGAATCTACAACTGGCCCCCAATAAGTGTTTGTCTTTCCTGAAATTTTAACATTTTCAATATTAACAGAAACGCCTCCGGCGTAACCAGCATCACCGCTGGATTGTATGTTGGCATTACCTGGCCACTGATTCAGGGAGCTATAGAGCAAGTTTCCAGGCCCCGTTAGATTAAGTATAAAAGTTTCATTGTCCTGATCGTTGGAAGCAATAAATATCCGAGCTGTATTTACATCGCTTGATGATGGAAAATAAGATATTGAAAATACTGAAGAATCACCTGGTTTTACTATAGTTGCAGATGGCTCATCATTCAGAAAGAAATCAACCACCTTATTAAATCTCACCAAAGGTTCTCCTGTCAATTGAAGATCTGCATTTCCAGCATTTTTTATCACGAAACTCAGTGAAGGAGTTGTTTCTGCTGCAGGGGGGAAAGCTACAGTGCTGTTATGTGAATGCAAAACCGATCCTTGCCAGATTTCAATTTTCTGGGCATGGGAATTGCCGGAAAAGCAGAAAAACGAAGTGGCTAAAAATATTCCTGATGAAATTTTAGAGAATAATGAATTTATTGGGTAGTTATCGCGCATACCTGTATGATTTAACATTACAAGACCTGGTGTTCAATTGACTTTCAACGAAATTACGAAAATGCAGTGTCCTGAAGTGTATATGAAAATTTGTACTATTCTTACTTTTTACGAGACAAAACGAAGCATGGTTTTGATAAACAGGTCATAACCGCTTCCTTAACCTGCAGACCATTTAGATAATAAAATTCCTGCAAAACCAATTTTATAAAATGAAAATAAATTCCTTACCTGGTTCTAATTTAATCGATTTTTTAAAATAACCTTAACTATAGTTCCAAACTTTCTGGAACTATCAGCTATAATCTCACCCTGCAGTTTCTCTACAATAAGTTTGAGTATATACAAGCCAAGTCCTGTTCCTGAAGCGTCCGGATGAAATCTCTTAAAAGGTTTAAACAGATCATCACCGTAACTATCCAGATCCATACCGGAGCCATTATCACGTACTTCTATAACTATATTGTCCCCTTGTCTGTAAGTCCTGACGAAAATCTCCAGCTGACGATCTGGTTTTCTGAACTGAATAGCATTTGTAATCAGTTCATTTAGCACATAATATATTTTTTCCTGAACCGAGTATATTTCAGGCGCATCCTTAAAGTCTTCAGAAATCTTTACATCATAGTCCCTAATTTTGGGCTTCAGATGATTTATAACTTTTTCAAACTCCTCTCTGAAATACACCAGGTCTCTTGTCTGATAACTTTCCTGCTGAATATCTGCAATATTATTAAGATCATAAATAATATTATCCAAAGCAAGGACCGATTGCTCCAGCTTTTTAAGGTACTCCCGTATCTCCGTCTGATTTCTTGTAATTCTAATCAGGTTTAACAGACCTAGCACACTGGCAACAGGACCACGGATTTTATGTGAAAGCGTATAAGAGTATTCCAATAATTCCTGGTTGTATCTGAAAAGTTCTTCCGTAACCTTCGAAAGATCTTTATCTCTTTCACTCAGTAACTTTTCAAGAATATAATTTTTACTTTCCAAATCGACCTTCTGAGCCTGAACAATTTCGGTTTTCCCCCTTAATGAATGTACCAGAAGGTGATTCTTCCTTTCAAATGATTCAATGTTCTTTTTAAAAAAACCAAAGCTACCAATCAGAAAGGAATAAAATAGAAAATATACAACGTTGGCAAAATAATACTTGTCATCCTGAAAGCCCATCTGATAATAATCCACTCCAAATAGATAATGTATAGGATCAAATAAAATCAGAGTTAAAAAACCAAAGATCATACTGCTAATCAAGGCCACTCTTTCCTCTAACTGATAAATTGCAAGAGGTATAATACATAACAATAACAAAGCAGTTCGCGGAAGAAAAAAATAAGCATCGTGAATAGCGGTACCAGATTTTTTATCTGCTATAGTCATAACAAGCATTCCTGAACAGTTTGCTACTGTAAGCAAAAATTTTGAAGCCTTGATATATCCATATTTTGACAAGAAAAGAGTAAAAATATTTGACAGTACCATTGACATAAAAATTGTTACAACAAGTGCACTTGACCGGTAGATAAAAAAATCAAGCATTATAAATGTGCTCAAAAGGATAGCAACACACAAAGCAATACTATTGGCAATGATAATATTTCTATTTTCCCAGGTTTTGAAGCCCGGAGATGTTCCATAAATACTTAATCTTTTAAAAAATTTAAACATAGTTATTATCTCATTGCCTTTTATCCATAGAAATTTATATATAATTTATAATCATATCTTCGATCACTATGGCTTCAATAGTCACAGATTCAGTCCTCCCTCCTGAATAGTGGTTTTCATTATCACTGACAAACCAGCCAAGCATTACTAATAGAACCTATCAAACTGTTAAAAGAAGTAATAATGGAAGCATATGACTTCCATGATAAAAATCTTTAAGCCTGACAAAATCCTGCAAAGATTAATATGCGCAGATGAATTTGTTTTTTGTAATAAGCATAAATACTTTAAACACAAATGCGGCAATTGGTAGCAATTGCCGCATTTATCGAATTGTAAATTCAAAATTAAAAGTTTAGTTCAAAGAGCCTTTTTTTGTATAGATTTCTAAATATAGTTTCACGTACCTCCTGTCTGTCCTTTGGTATAGGAGCTAAGCCCTAACCCTTTCACAGCATATATCGGTACTCTTCCCCTAAGATCAGGTAATGCAAAAGCAGTTTTTCCATCTCCACGATACATTGTTCCCAAAATTGCAGCATTTGCGGTATACCAAGGATAAGAAACCTGTGAAAGCTTGATGAAGGGCTCCTTCAGTTATAATTAAATCATCTTTACCAATTGCAGGTAGAGCAATCTCGCCCGCTAAATAACCTCTTCTGTTAATAACATATGTAGAAACTGACTGGCCACAACAAATGTAAGATATCAATGAAAATGTTATAGCATATATAAATTCCATATTATAGACATCTTTTCTTAGTATATTTTAAACATTCAAATAATTGATAGAAAAGCCTTTAAGTATCAGGGTCAGGAAATCCAGCTAATGATTAAAAAGAATTAAGTGACTGACAATGATTCAAATATAAACCTTACAAGTTTAAAAAGCAAAACGATGGAATCAGGTGTAAATTCATAATCAATATATAACAGCTGATTAATGTTCAGGACCAACTTTAATGAATGAAATAAGCCAAAACTATCAGGTAATTTTACTCTAAAAATTGATACAATTTTGCATAAAAATCAACATTTGGTCTGAACATATTACCTAAATTGGCAGTAAATTAAATAAGCAGCAGCAAATGAAAAATTTCTTGGCAATATCCGGAAGCTTGAAATCAACCTCGACAAACACCTCTATACTAAGGTTTATGGCAAAGCTAGCAAGTCCATCAATTAAAATAGATTTGTTTTCAGCACTGGACGACCTACCTCATTTCAGTCCGGAAAGGGATTCGGGCAAAACACCAGAGGCTGTGGAGAAACTACGCAAGTTGATTAAAAATGCAAACGGGATAATATTCTGTACTCCTGAATATGCATTTAACCTTCCCGGAGTTCTTAAAAATGCATTGGACTGGTGTGTTTCTTCTGGTGAATTCAATGAAAAACCAGTACTGACTTTAAGCGCTTCACCTCTAAATACAGGAGGTGAAAAAGCTCTTGCATCCCTTCAAATGTCATTAACGGCCTTAGGAGTCAAACAGATTGGCTCATTTAGCATAGCTAATGTAAATTCAAAGCTTGACTCCAACAAAAAAATTATTGACAAAGAAACCATAACTATCCTTGAAAATTTATTGGTAAAATTGTCTGATTATATCGAAAATTATACTCCGGAATATTAAAATCATTTCAGGAAAACTTTGAAGGTTGTACCTTCATCAACTTTGCTTTCAAGCTCTATTTTTCCGCCAGCATTGGTAACAATTCTTTTAACGATGTATAATCCGACACCAGAACCTTCTTCATGGGCATGAAGGCGCTTAAACATAGAAAAAACCTTCTCTTTATTTGTGTCCGAAATTCCAAGCCCATTATCTTTTACTGTTAATACTGTCCAATCTTCTTCTTGCTCTGTTTTAACTTCTACGACAGGTTTTCTATCTGGATGTCTGTATTTTAAAGCATTGCTTATAAGATTATAAAAAATACTTCTCATACTTTTTCTTGAAAACTTTATTGAAGGGACAGAAAAATCAAGGTCAAAGGTTGCCTGAGTAGCATTCACAAGATCATAGATAGAAGTTACTACATCCTCAAAAATCCGTTCAAACACTACATATTCTTTATCTTCCTCTGCGCTCTTCTGGGCTCTTGTTATTTCAGTCAGGTCATGAATGGTCCTTTTAAATCTTAGAATAGATTTATCCATCATCTCAAAGAGCTGAACAATCTCCTCATCTTTGCAATGCTCCGGATCAAGCGTATCGTTGATTGTCAGCAACAAACCTTCTATATTCGATATAGGAGCTTTAAGATCGTGAGAAGCTGTATATATGAAATTATCCAGGTCAAGATTTATCTTTGATAATTCTTCATTTTTGATCCGGAGATTTTCTTCTATAAGCTTTCTTTCATTAATATCAGTGAATGTCCCAAACCATTTCTTAATCTCCCCATCACCTTTAAGTGGCAATGCCCTGGCTAAATGCCATTCAAAGTTACCATTGTGTTTTCTCAGTCTGCATTCTATTTCAAACATCTCTCCGGACTTCACACACTCATTAAGTTTAGATATAGACGGCCCCTTATCCTTATCATAAACAGCATTTATCCAGCTCCATTTTTGGTCTTTATCAAATTCTAAGCCTGTATAATTGTACCAGTTTTGATTATAATATTCTATACACCCATTGGCATCAGAGGCCCAGAATAATTGAGGTACCGTTTCAGCAAGAAAGCGGTATTGTTCTTCGCTCGCTTTCATCTCTCTCTCTGCAACTTTCGCTGCTGTAATATCAATCTGAGTGGACCAGGCTCTGACAAGTTTTCCTTTCGCAACAATTCCCAGCACATTGCTTGAATAATATTTTTTACTTTCATTCGGTCCACTTCCATATGTCAATAAGTTTTCCAGCTTATAACCGGAATCGACAAACCTTCTAAAGATCTTAACGATCTTCTCATCATTTGTATCAAACAGCTCTTTAATAGTACGGCCAGTAAGTTTTGAGGAAGATGCATAGCCATACATATGAGCCATTCTCTCATTGCATTCTGCAACATAGCCATAATCCAGAATTTTTTGCACCTGCTCTTCACTTGAGAGAGCAACATCTATATCATTAATAATGTGAAGTTCAAACCTCCATATACCTTCCTGACTTTGTGCAACAAATGCTCTGTACTTCTCTTCACTTTCTTCAAGCTCTGCTGTCCTTTCTTTAACTCTTTTCTCCAATTCAGTATTGATACTCCTGAGTTTACTCTGGGCCTTGTCAAGCTTATCATAAGCATTCGTCAGCTCGTCATTCTTTATCTTTAAGGTTTCCTCTGTTCGTTTGATTTCTGTAATATCCAAAATTGAGCCTACAACCCTGGCTCCTTGTCCACTCTCATCTTTATATATTTTGGCTCTGGATATCAGGTTTTGAGTTTTTTCTCCGACATTGATCCTGAAATCAACATCTATCATCTTATTATCAAGGACAGCCTCCTCTACAAGTTTAAACATCTTCCGAGCGTCATCTTCTGGTATCAAATCCTGAATTTCCTCCAACCTCACTGTTCCGTTATTTCCGTTTAATCCAAATATTTTAAAAAACTCCTGCGTTCCCTGAACAATATTTGTTTTCATATTCCAATCAAAGCTTCCGACATGGCCGATTTTTTGTGCCTCAACCAACTGTGCTTCACTATATTTTAGCGCTTCTTCTGCTTCAACCCTATCTGTAATATCTTGAGTAACCCCTAAAATCTGAAAGGGCATCCCTTTTTCATCCCTTGCAAAAATTGTATCCATACTGATGAACCAGCTCCATTTCCCTCTTGCGTCCTTCATTCTATAGACAAGTTTTCTTATCTCACCTTCTTTCGCATTCACAAAATCATTGAAATACCTGGTTATCTTCGGCAAATCATCAGGATGCAGAAAAGTGGTCAACACATTGGTGCCAAGGTCCTTCAACCCCTCCGGAGAATAGCCCAATACGTCACCCACTGTACGGTTTGCATAGACATTTTTTTGCTCCCTGATGTCATATATATAAAGAATGTTGGGAATAGTTTCAGCGACCTTTTGAATGAAATTAGCATTCTGCTTTAGAGTCTCTTCTGCGCTTTTAAGATCATTAATGTCTGAAGCAGTAAATAAAATTTGTGTAACCTCGCCATTCCCATTCCTTTTAAAAACAATAGACCTGGAATAATACCATCTCCAGTTTCCGGCCTTATCCTTTATCCTGAACTCCATTATACTTTCTTCATTCTCCTTAATAGATCTATAACTTTTACTCCTATTAATGACAGTTTTAAGATCATCAGGATGAATTATTTCCAACAAATGGTTATAACCATTTTTCTTTACATCAACTTCTTTTATGGCAAGGTTTTCAAAAATATTCTCATTATAATAAATAAGCTCATTATCTTCGACTCTGATAACAAGTATAATTATTGGGGCTAATTTGGCTATCTGTTCTAACAGCTCCTGACTTTGCCTTAATAGCCCCTCTGTCTCTCTGAGGTGAGTGATATCCTGTGTAATTCCTTTTAACAATTTTACTTTGCCATCCTTATCTTTTTCCGGCACAGCATAAGTTCTTACGATTCTATGTTGCCCATCAGGTCGTATGATCTCATATTCATGAGTATAAGAAGTCCCAAACTCCAGAGCATTATGAATGTTTTCTTGTATTCTCTCTGAAGCTTCTTTTGTCATTAGCGGAAAGATATCATCTAAGCCCATCGAAGATTTATAAGACAACCCGAACATTCTGAAAAGCTCATCAGACCAAGAGTAAACACCTGTAGAAAGATCAAACTCCCAATTACCAAGTTCGGCCATTCTTTGTGACTCTTCAAGCCGCTTTTCTTTAACCAGGAGTTTTTGCTCCGTTTCTTTTTGCGACTTGATAATTCTTTCGGATTCTTCTTTCTGAATATCAGTATATGCCTCAATCGCCCTTTTTTCATGTACCGTATAAAAGTCAACTATCTCATTAATAATTTTCAAGGCAAGATCAAGGTCATGAGTGTAATAAGGGAGAAATTTCAACAAGGCTTTTTTTCGTGCGCCATAATCAACAGCAATATCCATAGCAGTTACTTGTAATCTGGAAAGTTCCTGAAGCTGATCCGACTTCCAATCAGATATCCCTCTTTCTATGTCTTCGTTTCCTCTACCTTCCATCATATGCCTAAGGAATACTGTAAGACGCTTTTCTATAATCTTTAAAAATTCTTCATCCGTTAAATGGTTCAACCATTTCAGCAATGGCTGTTCCAACTCCCTCTTAATAACCAATTCCTGCTTGGCAAGGTCGGTGAGGTGGTTCTGAAATAAAAAATGAGCATAATCTTTAAGATAAAGAATTTCTACACCTGCCTTATTCATTAAATCAAAAACAATCTGTCCATTTGAAAAGATATATCGACTCAAAAACCGGGCAATTTTGATTATGTTTAAAATAGTTTATGACCTTGATTGAGTCATGACGAGCTTGAGCAAAAGGGTTTCCCGTATTCTTAAATGAAAAGAAAACTTTTATTCTCTCCTTAGAGGTTTGGTCTAATTTTGTCTTTTAAAAATTTTCTATGTACACAAATCATTCCTTCATAAAAATGAATAATTCTAAGGCTGACTGTTCTTCAGAGACTTACCAAACAATTGTTATCCAGCACCTTCATCTCCATGACAGAAAAACTTGTTAATAACTCTGGCTTTTTCAATGAAATCACTTTTCAATTTTTTAGTATCTTTAAAATCCTGAAATTTTAAACTAGCGAAATTGAAAGTCTGCATAGCCGAAAAACCAAGTGTTGCGAGAGAAATTGCCGAACTTCTGGGAGCCAAAAACAGAAAAGACGGTTATTTTGAAGGTAATGGTTATCAGGTAACCTGGACTATTGGCCATCTTTGTACACTGAAAGAACCGCAAGACTATGATGCTCAGTTAAAATGGTGGAACATTCAACACCTTCCTATTCTTCCTCCAAAGTTTGGCATTAAGGGTATTAACAACCCAGGAATGGAAAAACAACTTAAAACCATAACAAAACTGGTTAATGAAGCTACTGAAGTCATCAACTGTGGTGACGCTGGTCAGGAAGGGGAACTCATTCAGCGTTGGGTGCTTACAAAAGCTAACTGTACTAAACCTGTCAAGCGCCTCTGGATTTCCTCTCTGACTGAAGAGGCTATGAAAGAAGGTTTCAGGAATCTGAAAGACAGTAAAGAGTATGATCTGCTTTACGCGGCAGGGAGCTCAAGAGCTATTGGAGACTGGCTGCTCGGAATCAATGCTACGAGACTATATACTCTGAAATATGCTCAGGGCAAACAACTGCTCTCTATTGGACGGGTTCAAACTCCAACACTGGCTCTGATTGTTAACAGATATCTTGAAATAGAGAACTTTAAACCTCAGACTTATTGGGAGCTTAAAACTATATACCGGGATGTTGTCTTCTCGGCAAAAAATGGAAAGTTTAACGTAAAAGAGGATGCAGAGAAGATTCTTCAGAACATACAGAACGAGCTGTTTACAATTATTTCCTTTACCAAGAAAAAAGGTAAGGAAAGTGCTCCTAAGCTGTTTGACCTCACATCTTTGCAGGTTGAGTGTAATAAAAAATTCGGATATTCTGCTGATCTCACGCTTAATACGGTCCAGAGCCTTTATGAAAAAAAGCTGGTCACTTATCCAAGGGTGGATACCATGTATCTTCCAGATGATATTTATCCGAAAATAAAAGGAATACTTTCATCTATGACTGGTTATGCTGCGCTTACTCAGCCTTTGCTGGGGAGTGCTATCAAAAAGTCAAAGAACGTGTTCGATGACAAAAAAGTAACGGACCACCACGCAATTATTCCTACCAATATTAAAGCCGGAAACCTGGGTGGATATGAAGGCAATGTCTATGATCTTATAGCAAGACGTTTCATTGCTGCTTTTTATCCCGATTGTCAGGTTTCAAAAACAGAAGTTATCGGTAAAGTTAAAGATACCGAATTCAAAGCGACAGGTAAACAGATTCTGGAGGAAGGCTGGAGAGCAGTATACAAGGAAGAGAAAAAAGAAGAAGACGCAGAGCAGGATGACGACCAGATACTCCCTGAATTCAAAGAAGGAGAATCCGGCCCTCACAAACCAACACTCGCAGAGAAGCAGACAAAACCTCCAAAACATTATACGGAAGCAACATTGCTCAGAGCAATGGAAACAGCAGGTAAACAGGTAGCTGATGAAGAACTAAGAGAAGCAATGAAGGAAAATGGAATTGGAAGACCTTCGACACGAGCCAATATCATTGAAACTTTATTTAAGAGAAATTATATTAAGAAAGAAAAGAAAAATTTGATTCCCACCATCACGGGAATTCAGCTGATACAAACAATAGATTACGAATTACTGAAATCTGCCGAATTGACCGGCAAGTGGGAGAAGAAACTTCGTGATATAGAGAAAGGGTCCTTTGACGCCCGGGTCTTTCTCAATGAAATGAAACACATGGTAACTCAAATTGTTCACCATGTTAAAAACTCCAATGCGAAAAGAATTGCCATAGAAGTTACGCCTGCTGAGTCTGAACAAAAAAAGAAATCAGAAAATAAAGAGCAGAAAACCAAAAGTAAAAAAACTGAAACTGGTCAGGATACAGATATAAACCTTAGCTGCCCTAAATGTAAAAAGGGACTCATGATGAAAGGCAAAAAAGCATTTGGTTGTTCTGAATATAAAAATGGCTGCAGCTTTCTTGTGCCATTCGAGCTATTTGGCAAAACCCTTCCTGACAAACAACTTCAGTCACTTATTAAATCCGGTAAGACTGCCAACATTAAAGGCCTGAAAAAAGAAAGCGGAGAAGAAATTGAAGGAACTATTAAACTTGACGATCACTTCAATCCTGTTATTGAGGAAAAACAAGCAGAAACGCTTATTTGCCCTAAATGTAAAAAGGGTACTATCCTTGAAGGTAAGGCTGCATATGGTTGCGCCGAATGGAAGTCCGGATGTTATTTCCGAATACCCCTTTTATTTATGCAAAAGGAAATAAATAAAAATCACCTGAAGGCTTTGATTTCCAGTAAAGAAACTCCTGTCATTAAAGGTTTAACAGATGAATCAGGAGCAAAGACAAATGCAAAATTGAAACTTAATAGCACTTGGTCAATTGAAATATGCAAATCCTAAAGTGTAAAGATTTTTAAAAAAACTGACTATCCTGTTTTAAGCCAGCATACCGGCACCTAAATTTTTGTTTAAAATATACCTCAATTGCAGAAGGTATCAGATAATCAGTAATTTTTGCTTATAAACTTTTAACCATTTATATATGAAAAAAACAGTTATCAAATTTTTAATGCTTCTTGCAGCTATTCCGTCTTATGCTCAAATTGAAAACGGAGGTTTTGAATACTGGGAGACCAACTCAAATGGAAATGAAGAACCAACAGGGTGGACTTGTGACTTTTATCCCGGGGTTCTGGAAGACTTGCCGGCTCCTTTTGAAAAAGATCCTGATGCTTATACCGGTTCCTATGCTATCACTTTGAAAAATATTGTAGAAATTGAAGAAGACGGTAACAACAGTGAGATTATTGGAATCTATGGGTATCTCATGCTTGGAAAATTTAATTTTGAAACTGATAAGCTGGTTGGTCAGGCCATAAACGAAAGACCTATTGCCATTTCTGGATATTACAAATTTAATCAGGGCGCTCCTCTGGATTCTGACATTTATGATACAGCAAAAATTGATGTGGCTTTATCCAAATGGAATCCAGCTCATAATGTATCCGATTCACTAGTCACTGCTTCATTAAAGATATTCGAAACCAAAACCGAGTATACTAAATTCACATTAAATCTCAATTATGACGATGGTGCAATACCTGATACCCTTATTATTATGATTTCTACAGGCCCTGAAAGTCATAGTGGCTTCAATGGAACCACATTTACCATAGATGATCTTTCTTACACTACTGTAACTGGTTTAAGCCATCCGATTTCACGTTTGTATTCTGGCAAAACCTATCCCAACCCAGCAACTATTGAGGTTAACTTTAAAGATCTTCCCTCAGAGTCTCGTTTAATAGTAGTTAAAGATCTTTCCGGAAAAATGGTAAAGACACTAAGCTTAACATCAGATAATATCAATTTAGAAACCTCCGAGCTCAATTCAGGAATGTATTTATATACTGTTTTAGACAGTGAAGAGAATGTTCTATATACCGGCAAGCTTAATATCAAAAAATAAGCATACCATTTCTTCTATTCTCCGGTTTCCTGAAATCTTACAGACAAAGACAGCCGGAGAATTGAAAAAAAGTTAACGGTGAACAATCTAAAGGGATCCGGTCATAGATAAAAGCAAAACCTTGAATTTGTAGGAAATCCAGTTCTTTGTCAATTGAAATAAGCCTTTTATAAAGTCCTATATATAAATGAATTTGTAATTTATATATTACAGTCAAGCATATTGATTTTTAATGCAATGTCCTGAAACAAAGGGCGACTGTTTTTTAAAGACAGAGTCGTATCATGTATCCATGAATCTGATCAAGCCTTAAGAATTAATTATACAAAGGTTTTAGTTTCTTCAATTTTTAAACTGATTATATGAAAAAAATAGTTATTAAATTTTTACTGCTTTTCGCTGTTGTTCCTTCTTTTGCACAAATTGAAAACAGCGGATTTGAAAACTGGGAAATAAATTCTAACGGAGTTGAATTGCCTTCCGGGTGGTCCAGCGAATTCACTCCTGTTTCAACAAGTGATCTGCCTGTCAAAAAAGACCAGTCTTCATATTCTGGTTCATATGCCGTCACTTTAAAAAATATTCTGGAAGAAAGACAATCTGGAGGTGTCGTTACAACCTATGCAAATGTAGGAACTCTTTTCCTAGGTAGTTTTGACAGAAATGATTACAAACTGCCAGGTCAATCAATAAATGAGATACCTGCAGCTATTACTGGATATTATAAATTTTCACAAGGAGCTACTCAAGATTCTGATAATTATGATACTGCAACGGTTGAAGTTGTTTTAGCAAAATGGAACCCTTCCGCGGAAGTATTTGATATACTTGTTCGTCGCACATTAAAGATATACGAAACCAAAATAGAGTATACTAAATTTACTATCAACCTTGATTACGAAGGTAATATAATCCCAGACAAACTCTCCATTATCTTTTCAACAGCTCAAGCGGGCCAGATCTCTGATGGTACTTCATTAACTATTGATGATCTTTCTTATTCAACTGTCACAAGTGTAAGCACTCCTATATCCAGTTTATTTACTGGCAAGGCATATCCTAATCCTGCAACAGATGAGGTTAAGTTTATTGACCTGCCTGAAGAATCTTCTTCAATAATGGTAAAAGATATTTCGGGAAGAGTTGTGAAAAAACTTAGCTTAACATCTGATAATATTGACTTAGATACAACTGATCTTAATTCAGGAATGTATTTATATACTGTATTAGGAAGAGGGGAAAACGTTTTATATACAGGTAAATTTGCTATAAAAAAATAAATTCTTTAACTATTCTCCGGCTTTACTGACAAACTTTTTATTCAGGCAAGTCGGAGAATAGAAAGAAGTATTCATAAGAGCTTACGGTTCTTATAAATCATAAACAATTCCTCCTCTTACAACCGGCATTCTATTCGGTGCACTTTTATCCTGCAAAATATCGTAAAGAACAGATGCCTGAAATCTTGCTTTGTCACTTATTCTGTATTCATACCCTGCACCTACAGGAAGACCTGCAGTCCACACTCTATTGATGTTTTTGGAACCATCCGCATTGGTAGATGAAGTTTGAGTATTAAGTGTCTGAAATTCTCCATGCAGAAATGCATTCTCAAGAAAATAGAACTGACCGAATATTCTTCCACCTCCGGAAAGGATTGTTTGCGTTGAGCTCAAAGGCTTTTTATATGAAAAAATTGGTGAAAGGCCCAGGTTAAGTTTAAGATCTTCAATTTTATAGCCAATAATCGGTGCCACATCAAAATATACTCCATCATCATAACTCACACTCACGTTTCCTCCAGTATTGAGCTGAGCTGATGCATTCTTACTCATAAATATAAGAGCTGCCAAAACCGGCACAAAGTATAATCTTTTCAATTTCATCCAGGTGTTTTTATCAATTTTACAACTTTTGAATATTTTTTCCAAAAGTCTTATATAGTGCAGAGAACAATCGATTCTCCATAGTAAAACAAAAAGGGCCTTACGGCCCTTTAAACAATTTTTCTTTTACTTTCCCAGATCAACTCTTATAAGCACGTCCTGCTTTTTTTTCTTATAAACTTCAACAACAAAACTATTTTTATCTATTGGCAAAATCCTGCTTGTCTGAAATTGATAAACTGGCAATCCCAAAACATCTCTTGTGCTGGTTATTGATACCTTATCAACACTTCCGCTTTTGTCTGAGACCTTGTATGCTGTCAGGAAACCCTCTGCTCCATCACGATAAACTGCAGGAAATCTATCCGGTGTCAATTCCAGATTTCTTTCATTATCGAGGAACAGAAAATAATGCGAACCATCTGCAGCCATGTGTTTATATGACATACTTCCCCTTCCCGATGTACCTGTTTGTCTCTTAGGCAGTTTTTTCATCCATTCTAACTGACCGCTTTCATTTATTTTAGTTACAAGGAGATCGTTGTAATGATAGGTATAATAAGTACGACTGCTTCCATTGCTATTATAGTACGTATGAGCCTGAATATAATACTGTTCACCTACTAAAAGGACTCCTCCATTTTCATCAATAAACAGTTCTCTCAATTCAAGGTCTTCAAATTCAGCTTTATCTTTCTCTTCCTTTTTCTCATTCCGTCTCTGAGCCTTTTCGCTTATGTACATATTCAGTACTTCCAACGGAATCTCATAATTCCTTGAATCTACTAAATCGCCTTCTTTAGTAAGCTTAAAGCTAAAGATGCCATCAGCAGCATTCCGATAAGGCAAATTGCTATAAAATCCTGCACAGATCATATAAGAATCCGAAACTTCAAAGAGATAAACTTTATTGATAAATTTACTTCCAACAGTTACAGGAGTTATTACAATCTTATTATTCTTTCCGGACATCCTTAGCAGTTCAATATGATAGTTTGCTTGATTGTCATTTCTCTTCTTTTCATTAGTGGTTTCGTCATTATATACTGTTGTGAGTATATAGGCATTACCCTGGCTATCTACTGAATAGTCGAGATTATTCATTTTCTTCTCTGTATATGGCATGGTAACTTCTTCATCCCAAACCCTCTCTAAATTTTTGCCAAATACATGCATTCCTATTACATCGTAGCTTTTGCTGTCATTTTTGATCTGTGGTTTAAGGCGGTAATGAACAAGAAGTTTGTCATCGTTTTTTGAAAATTCTAAATCAAACTTATTTACCACACTGAAACTGTACCAGCCTCTTGAAATTAAATCACCTGAAACTTTTCCGTGAACCTGAACTAAAAGTTTCTCGTCAGGCTTCAGAGTACCCTTATCAAAATCTATTTCTCTGTAGAAAAGTTGTTCCATCTCTGCCTTTCTGTCCCATAAAGAATAAAAAATATAATATCTGTCACTAAACTCGACTATATGTTCGAGATTAAAGCCTTCCGGGAAATCTCTGTAAACGGATATCTTTTCAAAGGCTAATTTTTCAGAATTAAGCTTTTGAATAATAACTTCCCTCTTTCTAAGCTTAACAGTGAGTATTTCCGAACCTCTGTTAAAATAAAATTTGTTTTGAGCATCAATTACGCCATAAGGCTGACCTACGCTAATCTTAACCTGTGCTTGTGCTATAAAAGACAGAAAAAGAAAAAAAAGAATGAACCTGGATTTCATAGAGTGATAATCTATAATTATATGTTTATGGATGAATAGAACTTGCCGGATAAACGTATCTGGATTACAATTATATGCAAAGGTAAAGCAGAAAATTTAGCTTTATTTATTGATTTAAAAATATCCTTGAATAATGAATGGGATCAATTCTATATATCACTGGTCATCAAGACATTCAGATTACAGATAAAAATAATTCTCCTGCACACAATACTTTTAACTTCAGGTATTTCCCATTTCTTATCAATATTGGACATTAATATAAGTAAAATTAAGGACCGTTTCCTTTTCTTTTGCCGCTCCTCATGAAAAGGAAAGAAGTCAATTTTTGGTATCTGATCTACATTTTCAAACTCGTACCTTTAATATTTAACAAACTTTCTATAGAGATCTTTTTGAAAAAATAATCACACAACTATAACTGAGAAAGTAAAACCTGAAAAAATTCTAAAGCATCCATACCATATTTTTAACAATACTTTAATCTAAAGCGCATGCGGATACCATTGACTACTATATGAAGTGGATTGGGAAAATACAATCATTTCATTCAAATTTTTAGACAACAAAGAATTGCAGCATCCCTTTGAAACCAAGAGCTGGATTGCTGATTCATGGCATAACCAGACAACTAATTTTAAAGGGTACAGAAGATAGTAAACATTTTTGGGAAAAATATAGCCTTTTGCACCTGTTGTAAAGGGCTTTTTTCGTTATGACCTTCTCTTGCTTACCTTTGCCCTGACATAAATAGTATACCCCAAAAGCACATAAGTATATAATGCTAAGAAAACCATTATCTGGTAAAAATAACCAATCTCTGACAGAACGATATGGAGCTTTAAAAAATCTCCTTCCCTTTTTTAAGATCATTTGGAAGGCCAGCCCCATAATGTCTGTTTCAAATGGTATTCTCAGAATTATTAAAGGGATTATTCCTCTTTTGATGCTTTTAATAGCACGTAAAATAATTGATGAAATTGTCTTGATTTCAGGGCATCAGGCAGAGATTACTACCAGACTTTGGATTCTTGTTGGAAGTGAATTTGCTTTGGCAATCCTCTCCGATTTACTTTCAAGAGCCATAGCCCTCCTGGACAGCCTTCTTGGTGACTTGGTAGCCAACAGTACTTCATTGAAGCTAATGGACCATGCTGCTCAACTGGATATGAATCACTTTGAAGATTCTGAATTTTATGACAAGCTGGAACGTGCAAGAAGACAAACACTTGGCCGCACCGTACTGATGTCCCAAGTGCTAAGTCAGATGCAGGATGCTATATCCCTTGCTGGTCTTTCTGCTGGCCTGATCCTGTTTAATCCTTGGCTGATACTCTTATTGCTAATCGCAGTAATCCCTGCATTTCTTGGGGAGGCACATTTTAATGAAAAAACATATTCTTTGGTTCATGGACAAACACCCGAAAGGCGCGAACTGGATTATATCCGATATATAGGAGCAAGCGACGAAACTGCAAAAGAAGTTAAAATCTTTAATTTATCAGATTTTCTGAAATCACGATTTGCTGAACTTTCTTCTAAATTCTATAAGGCGAATAAAGCCTTGGCAACAAAAAGAGCATTGTGGGGAGGAGCATTGGCAGCAATAAGCAGCGCTGGCTATTATGGAGCTTATGTATTTATTATCATCAGAACAGTAAATGGCAGTCTGTCTCTTGGCGACCTTACTTTCCTGGCAGGTTCCTTTAATCAGTTAAGAACCTTGCTTCAGTCAATGCTTACAAGATTTTCAACCATTGCAGAAGGCTCCTTATACCTAAAAGATCTCTTTGATTTTTTTGAGTTAAAACCAGAAATCACAAGCCCTGCCAATCCAAGACCATTTCCAAATCCTATACAACAAGGTTTCCAATTCGATAATGTCGGCTTTAAATACAAACATGCAGAAAAGTGGGCAATCAGGAATCTAAATTTTTCATTAAATGCAGGTGAAAAATTAGCTCTGGTAGGTGAAAATGGAGCTGGCAAAACTACACTTGTAAAGCTCCTTTCACGATTATACGATCCTACTGAAGGGAGGATTCTTCTTGATGGTTTTGATATAAAAGAATATGATGTTTTGGAATTAAGATCAGGCATCGGAGTTATATTTCAGGATTTTGTAAGGTTCCAGATGACAGCAGGAAATAACATTGCTGTGGGAAGAATAGAACAAAAAGAAAACAACTACAGAATAGAACATGCTGCTTCTAAAAGTCTTGCCGATTCTGTTATTCTCAAACTACCTAAAGGGTATGAACAAATTATAGGCCGCCGTTTTGCAGAGGGCGTGGATCTTTCCGGAGGGGAATGGCAGAAAATTGCTCTTGGCAGGGCTTATATGAGAGACGCTCAGGTACTCATCCTTGATGAACCAACAGCAGCATTGGATGCAAGAGCAGAGCACGAAGTTTTTGTAAGATTTTCCGAACTGACCAAAGGTAAAACTGCTGTCCTTATAAGCCATCGGTTCTCTACTGTGCGGATGGCAGACAGAATACTGGTGATAGAAAACGGCCAGCTTCTGGAAATAGGCTCTCATGAAGAACTACTCAAAAAAGAAGGTCGGTATGCGGAGCTCTTTAATCTGCAAGCCCGGGGATATTTGTAATAAAGTTGAATGCTAAAAGCTTAAAGTTGAAAGTATTTGTCTTATATTTTCCAGTGTTTTGATCTTTTATCAAAGAGCACTTCTAAAGTTTCAACATGAACAGATAAAAATATGAAGATGGATTATTATGACTGCATTATAGTAGGAGGAAGCTACTCTGGTCTTTCTGCAGCTATGGCCTTAGGAAGATCTTTAAGAAATGTACTTATTATAGATGATGGCAAACCATGTAATGCGACAACACCACATTCTCATAACTTCATTACGCATGATGGTAAAAAACCTGCAGAAATCACAGCAATTGCTAAGCAGCAGGTTGAGCAATATAAAACCGTAAATTTTTATACAGGTTTTGCTCTAAAAGGCACTAAACTGGATGATGGATTTCAAATAGAAACAAAAGCAGGAGATATCTTTAAAAGTAAAAAAATGATTTTTGCCACAGGCATCAGAGATGTATTACCTGCAATAACCGGATTTTCTGCATGCTGGGGTATTTCTGTTATCCATTGTCCCTATTGCCATGGATATGAATTCCGGGAAAGTAAAACCGCTATTTTATCTAATGGAGATATGGCCTTTCATTTCTCTCAACTGATCTATAATCTCACAAAAGACCTGACTTTAATAACAAATGGAAAATCTGAACTAACAGCCGAGCAAACAGAAAAACTTCAGAAAAATAACATATCAGTTATTGAAAAAGAACTAGCTGAAGTTAAGCATAAAGAGGGATATCTTGAAGAAGTAATCTTTACTGATGGATCCACTATTCCTCTGAAAGCATTGTATGTCCGGCTTCCCTTTGAGCAACATTCTGACATACCTGCTTTGCTCGGGTGTGAAATTACAGACCAGGGATTTATTAAGGTTGATGCTATGCAAAAAACCACAGTCCCAGGAGTATTTGTGTGTGGGGACAACAGTAGTTTTATGCGTTCCGTCGCCAATGCAGTGTCTTCCGGTAACATGGCTGGAGCTGCTGCAAATAGGGAACTTTGTGAAGCAGAATTTTGAAGGGGAAAGCTGAAGAGTGAAGCAACAGTTCAAGCAACAGCAAGACAGAGCTAGTGTATATTGTTGCTGTTGATCAAATTCATTGCTATAAAAAAAAAGGCCCTCCTGGAGGGCCTTTTTATAAACACTAAGTGTATTACGAAAATATAAGGTGCAAGATGAATTTTAAGGATTAAAAGACAAGAAAGTCTGCACATTCCGCTTTTAACTCTTCTTTTGTTTTCGGCATTTCCCCTGTGATTCCTGTCGCGAGTTTTCTTACCAATACTCCTACAATTGCTTTTCTGAAACCTAGTTTTTCCGCAATCTCAATACATGCAGAAATTTCATTTTCATTATCAGCTCCTTCTACTATTGCCATTTCAACCAAATCATAAACTCTGTCAAATCTTTCAGAATCCGTTTTGGGAACTTTGAATTTGATCGGCTTATCTGATTTAATTATTGTTTTTAATTTATCATTACTTAATCCATTTCTCTTTCCGATCTCGAAAATCAATCTCTTCTCTGTCATCGAAAAATTACCGTCTGATTTAGCAATTGCCACAAGGTTGTTTATGTGACTTTTAACTCCCTTAGTCTTTTTGCTTTCAAAAATATCCAATGTGAGTTCCATATTTTTTACAATTTTTATCTAAGACAAAGGTAATAGCTTGTTAATGAAAAATGCAATATTTACTTTCAAAAAATAAGATAAAATCCAGAAAAATGGTCAATATTCTTTCAAATTTAACACTTATGTCGGATAAAGTACAATTTTAGGTGTTTAACCAATAATTAGAAAAATACAAATTTAAAAAGGCAATTTGAAAATTAAACAAATATTAAAAACTATTACTGAATAAATACAATTGTCTTTTCAATGTGCATTAATTGTGCATAGCAACTCCACCTTTTAGCTTTAATAATGATTCAATAGAATAGATATGCACCTATTTGTAATTTTCAGCACTAACTGTTTTTATGATTATTATAGAACCCTGTTTCTGGAAACCAGCTTTGGATATTAGCTACCACTTCTCTAACAAAAGTATGATTCAATACTGATTGAATTGAATACTATGGAGCTCAATCATAAAAAGGCCTGTCCTAAATTAAAGACCGGCCAATTTGCCAAACTAATAAAACAAAAATTTATGTTATTGGCTCTCTTTTGAATGTAGCTTAATCCCTGCCCAGTAAGAAATAGCAGTAATGACCAAAGCTATAAGTGGCATTACAAAAGGTGTTTGAGTAGCCAGATGCACCCAGACAGCTCCAATAAGCACAAAGCTGGTACCGGCATAGGCCCAATCTTTTGCGCGATTCCATACAGGCACTATAAATGCAATAGCAGCTAGCAACTTTGCCGTTCCCAGCATCATAATAAAAGACACAGGGAAGCCGAGCTTTTTGAAGTTTTCCACAAGCTCTGGATTTTTGGTTAAATACAAAAAGCTGCTGAATGCAAACATTAATGCCAATAACACAGAGGTTACCCAATAAATAATCTTCTCTTTTTTCATTGTAGCTATTTTTTGATGATTGAACTCAAAATTAGCTCAGAATGCTATACATTCGTAATCAGTTACCAATTGTATACCGGTTACAAAAAGTATATCGAATGGAAATAACGCATACAAAAGAATCTTGCGCAGCTAGCAGAAGGGCAATTCAGGATACCCTTGAGGTGATCAATGGCAAATGGAAACTGTTGATTTTAGTGACTTTACTAGAAAAGCCTTTACGGTTTAAAGAATTAGTCAGGGAAATTGGCGTGACACCAAGAATGCTTTCAAAGGAGCTTCAGGACATGGAAATGAATAAGCTTATAAGCAGGACCGTTTATCAAACCAAGCCCATCGCTGTTGAATATGCTATTACTGAGCATGGAAAAACCTTAAACAGGGTTTTGGAAGAAATAAAGAACTGGGGAATGTCTCACAGGAATAAGATAATGAGAGAGGAATAGGCAATTAGGAAAAGCTACACACTTATTCGAATAAACTGGTCCTTCTCAAACTGCTATTCTTTTAACCCATTTGTGTTAAAATTTTCTCTTGCTCAATAATTATTCGCACAAATTACCTCTCCTTTATCCAAACCTCACGCTCTTCAAAGGCATTATCTTTAATTAATCTTTGAAGCTCTTTTCTGGTTGGCTTTAATTGATACGATATAATTTCACCACTATCATTTTTTAAGGTAACTTTTTCCTGAACCGGCAGCAACTTAAATAAACTGTCCTGAGGCATAATCATGCTAACAGACAATCTATCCTTCTCCAGATCAAGTCTTTGAACTTTCCAGTTATTCTCTCCATATTTATAATTCAAAAAATAGGAGCCTTTTAAAGACCGGCATAGCTGGCTATCAGAAATTTTAAAAACTGTATCTATTGCCTGATATTGAGTATAAATAGAATCACCCGAAATTTTTAAAACTTTCAGCTTTTCTTTTTCATAATACACTTTCAGCTCTACGTCATTATTTTTATTTCCTGTAAAGTTGCTGTCTACATCATATCTTAAAAAAAGAATATTATGAGTTAATCTTTTTACAATTTTGTCCTCATAAATTAACAATTGCGCTCCATCTGCACCATTATAAGTGCCTCTGTATTTTTTATTAAATCCGCTTTCATTCTTGCTTTCCCCTGGCTGAGGTTCTATAAAATCAACAGATAAAGATTTTTCATCACATCCCATTACAACAGCTGCAAACAGGAATAAAAATAGTTTTTTCATTTTCTAAAGAATAAAAGTTCTGGCTAATAACGATTAGTCAATAATTATTTATTTCAAACTATTAACTATTTATTTTTCACCGGGACCGCATCATAGCAGGTATTTCCTGCCACCTTCTTAATGTTTACATCCACAGGATCATACGTTTTTACCTTCACTAAATTAACATCAATAGAAGAAGATGCAGATTTAATATTCACATCAATTGTGCCATCTGCATTGGTTTTGATTAAACGGTAGTTCGGATCATAGCCTACATGAGCAGAATTTTCTGCATGAGCATTTGGGATAATATCTACATGCTTTATGACAATGATTACAAGGCAAACAGCAATAATTGTTAAAATGGCTTTTGTATAAAGGTCGGTTTTCATAGGATATTTAGTTTAAAAATCTATTCAAGAAATATGACAAATAAAGCTGACAATTCTAAAAAGCGCAGGTGCCTCTATAAATTCTTAGTTTAATTCCACCTATAAATCTTCCTGCCTAACCAATAAAAGACAATTCCCTCAACCAACAATATCAATGATGGCAATAAAACATCCATTATTCCTGCTCCTTCTACAAAAATGCTCCTGAATGCGTCTGCTAACATGGTTAACGGTAAAATCTTTATAACCGGGATCAGCCATTCGGGAAAGTTATGGTAGCTGAAAAATATTCCTGATAAGATCATCATCGGTAAGGTCACGGCATTGATGATTCCATTTGCAACTTCAGTATTGGCTGTTTTGCTTGAAACCAGAATAGCTAATCCGGAGAAGGCGATAACACCACAAAAGAAAACTATTGCCAGCGCCAATAAGCTTCCACTGATCTGAACTTTAAAGAATATCCATGCGAACAGAAACAGAAAAACAGCTTCTGCAATGGTGATAAAAATTCTGGCGCTGAACTGTGCCAGAAAGAAATAAGATTTCTTCATTGGTGTCGCAATCATTCTTCTTAATAGCTTCTTAATTCTATAATTGATGAGGGTCCAGCTAATGCCCCAGATACACGAATTAAGAATGCCAAGTGCAATAAGGCCTGGTATCAGGAAATCGATGTAACGTGTTCCAAGAGAAGTAAGCGGCTGAACAACTATTTTCTTAGTCACTTTGTTGTCCCGACGAAATTCCCTTTCTAAAACCAGATAAGTGTTTTGAGCTTCAGTGTTTGAAGGATCAAGAAAAAATGTTATTCTGTCTGAAGAAGGCAGAAAATACAATTGAATTTCTCCTCTTTTAATACCAAGCTCCGCCTGGCTTTTAGTTCCATAAATAAATGTAAAACGGGAAGGCATGCCTATATCTGCACCAAGCTCCTTTTCAAAAGAGGCACTATCCGCGCTTCCCAGAATCATTACCGTTCTCTTGATTTCTTTGTTACTGAATGCAATACCCAAAACAGCCGCCATAATTATAGGAAAACCAATAGCCCAGAAAAGGATGGCTGGCTCTCTGTAAAAAGAGCGGAATTGTAAAAAAACAAGCTGAACAAATGAATTATTCATTAAGTGCCTTTCCGGTTAATGATATAAAGAGATCTTCCAAAGTTACCTTTCTGCTTTCTAGTTCAAGCAACTTCAGATTTTCCTTAGCTATCAGAGCAAGAAAATGTGGCAAGGTAATGGTAATGTCACTCACAACAAGCTTGCCTTTCGTGCCTCTTTTTTCCCAGAAAACTTTTTTGACTGAGGGTAACAATTTCAGGCTTTCCCCAAATGGTTTGTTAACCAGAAACTGTATGACTTCCCCTTCTCCATAGCTTTTAATCAGTTGTGGCAATGTTCCTTCAGCCAGAAAACTTCCCTTATTCATGATAATGATTCTGTCACAAAGATATTGAGCCTCTTCCATATAATGAGTAGTGAGAATCATTGCTGTTCCTGACGTCCGTTTCAGCTTTTCCAGCAAATTCCAGATCTCCCTTCTGGCATTAGGATCTAGTCCTGTAGTAGGTTCGTCCAATAGAAGTACTTTTGGATTGTTCAATAACGCAACTCCCAGAGCAAGCTTCTGTCTTTGTCCTCCTGAAAGATGATTTACATATGTTTTTCTCTTTGCTTCTAAACCAACAATTTCAAGGATTTCTTGAGCACGGGATTTTGGAAGTCCATAAAAGCTTGAAAAAAGATTTAATGTTTCTTCAACAGAATTCCGGTCAACAAAATGTGTTTCCTGTAAAGATATGCCCATAATTCTGTGAAGTTCCTCTTCATTGCCATTCCAGGATTTCCCCTGAATAAGAATTTCTCCTTTATCCTGCTTTTGGATCCCTTCGATCATTTCTATGAGGGTTGTTTTCCCTGCTCCATTCGGACCAAGCAAAGCGAGATATTCTCCGGCATTGACCTTAAAGGAAACATCATTAACGGCGACCAGACTTTTAAAAGTCTTTTTCACCTTTTCAACCTCAATTAATATTTCTTTATCCAATAGAAAAACTTAGTAGATTTAATGCCAGCCTCCTAATATAAGGCCCATAAGAGTGAAACCAGCCAAGTGATACCCAATATCAATGAAAAATAACTGTCTTGGCTTTCCTTCATAAAGGTAGGTGGTACTCATGGCCGTGCCCACCAAACCGGCTCCCGTTATGAGGCCAAGAAAAACTCCTTTTCCCGGAGTGTTAGTTGCGCTAAGCTCAACTATATAGTCCAGAAAAATTGCAGCAAATAATAATAATACAAATGTTCCTGCTGTCATACGCGTATATTTTTTCTCACTTTCTTTGGGAATCCGGACATTCCTGAACCAGGCAGCTTCAAAAAGCCCCGGAGAATACCAGACTGCACCAAGGATAAAATACATCGCGGCGGCTGTGATAATCGCCCAATAATTCATCTGAGAAAAAGCTGTTTCCATTTTATCTGCTTTAGCAATCTTCGCAAGTAATTACCAATTCGGCAATTGAAGACTGCATTAAGGCATTTCGGTTAAAAGATTTTCCGAAAATTCTTTTCAGATCTTTTTCCTCTGGCCTAGCTGCCACACCTTCCCTTGCAAAATAGATTAACTTATTTTCCGGCAAAATGATTAGAGAATCTGAAATCTCGGAAAAAGACTGTCCCACATGGTATCCACTTTTGGATTTGATATCCGGGCTATTAGTTTTTATATGATTAATGACTCCAACACTCCCGGATGTTTCAGCAATGATCCAATGTTTGTCAGTAAGTGAGATTTTAAGAGCAGGTGATTGATCCCAAAGCAAATAGTTTTCTGCCAGAGTATACATTGCCTGAACGCTATCCAGCTTTTGCCCCAGAATTATCTTGCCGATACCTGCACTGGTAATCATTGAATCAGAAAGCGGAAGATCCGGAGTGCCTGAAGGTTTTCTCCAGGGAGTTTTAACAACAACAGAATCTCCGGCAGGTTTTTCCAGTTTTGCATCCTTGACAGAATTCTGGCAGGAGAATGTAATTACAGAAATCAGAGCGCATACAACAACGCTTTTGTTCATATTCAAGATTTTAAAATTAAAGAATTTGATATTTCCCGATTTAAAAATAATGAAGCCAAAAGGATATTTAAGTATTATTCTGAATAAAATATGAATTGCAGATTTCCTGGACACAATCTCTTTCTTAACTCCATAATTGATCTTTTTTACCATAAATAATTCTTCAAAAAGTCTGTTTAATGAAAAAAACTGCGAATAATTGAACCTGATAAAATCCATCTCATGAGATAAGTTCATATTAATTTTTTTACCCGAACGATAAAGAACAAAGACCTATCGGTGCGGTTCCTAAACGAGTCAAAGCTCAATATTTCTTCCATTCCCCACGCCCGGGTTAATCGAATAAATCAAATATGGGAAATAATATCTGTAACCTTCTTCATTAAAACCAGGTACACTTCAAGGTTTTTAAATAATGTATAAAATGAAAAAATTCGATTTCCTTACAGTAGTTTTTGCAACACTTTTGATCATTAGTTCTGCCTGCAGCAAAAAGGAGGTTCCGGGTCCCGCCGGCCAAGATGCTTTAAGAAAAGAGGGTAGTGTCTCTGGCAAAATTTATAAACTTAACTCAGCCGGAACAGCAGATACGCTTCTGGGAACTTTTGCCTATGAATATTTTGAATCCCAGGAAGATGCATCTTATGCTCTGAATTCTGAAGGTAAAGGAATAAGCCTCGTAAGACGTAGTGCAAAAGAATCACGCGATTACTTTGAGCTCTTCTCAAACTATATTACCACGCTTGAAGAGAAACCTGAAGAAACGAGTCTTACTATTAACTTTTCTTACAACAAAGCACTGGGCAATGGAAAATATCTGAAATTCATGACTTATGATAACAGATACTATAGAACGGATATATATTTTGGAAGCTCTAATTCTACCCTTTCTATAACTAATTACTCATTTAATAAATCCACTGGTAGATTGAAGTTTGATTATGAAATGAATATAGCTTCTTATGAAAACTCTACTTATAGCCCTGCCAAAGTTATCGGCTCTGTGAATGTTACATTGTTGGAAGAAGAGTATGCCGATAATGGTCCCTACATGATTGATTAAACGATTTGTATTATATTTTATAAAAAAGAAGGCCATTCGCCTTCTTTTTTTGTTTAAACAAAGCAAAAGTCAACTTCATAAGCACTCCTTTTTGATATTATCATTTAATAACCCATCTTTAATACTCACATATTCAAATACATCATTCTGATGAACCAATTAAACGACAAAGAAAGAGAACTGATAAAACTTACCAATCATTTCAGGAAAAAAGCTGAACTTATGATTGAAGAAGGCACTCTGTCTGATGAGTTTAAAAGTGTAGTAGAGGCATGCGAGCGCT
This sequence comes from Sporocytophaga myxococcoides, assembly GCF_000775915.1. Lineage (NCBI taxonomy): Bacteria > Pseudomonadati > Bacteroidota > Cytophagia > Cytophagales > Cytophagaceae > Sporocytophaga > Sporocytophaga myxococcoides. Next base: position 88,989 of record NZ_BBLT01000003.1, on the reverse strand, counting down.
TGTCAGGTATAATATATGAACATGCGGAGACCAGAAAAAGTATTCTTAATAAAAGAGAGATTCTGAAAAACATTGTTAAAGACAATGCATCTTGCCCGCATTGCTCAAGCAATGAACATCTCAAATACATGGCTTTGGATGTGAATGAAAAGGGATGGAAATTCAATAAATACAAATGTAGAAGATGCAACATATCCTTTGTCTGGAACCGTCCCAATAACCCATGGGATATGCTCGCTTTCATAGATCATCTTAAAGCGGATTTCATGCTTAAAATAATGAATAATGAAGTAGAAGAAGATGAAAAAATGCATTCTCTGGAAATGATCAAACAACTGGACGAAAGTCTATATACCTTAAAGCCAGTCATTGAACAATCAGATCTTGAGGCAATGGAAATGGACCGCAAGGATCAGCAGGTTTCTACCATGATTGCGGAATTTACCAAATATCTTCAGATACAAAAGATTTTAATCTCCTAATCATTGGTTAAAATTCCCTGATGCTTCCGGTTGATAAATTATTTCTTCAATAAAAATTTTTGTAGCTCCGCCAGGAACTATCCAGTCAACCTCGTCGCCAGCTCTATAACCAAGTAAGGCAGTGGCAACGGGCGAAAAGATAGATATTTTATTTTCCTTGAGATTTGCTTCGTCCGGATATACTATTTTAAACTGAAGTACTTTTCCTGAATTGCGGAACAAAATTCTGACTATAGAATTCATAGTAACCACATCAATTGGCACCTTTTCCGGATCTACAATCTGAGCTGCATTTAACTCTCCATTAAGCTTTTCAAGCTCCTTAGGACTTATTGCCCTGGATTGCTTTAAATCGATAATGCTCTTTTTAATACGTGCATAATCAAGTCTGTTCATGACCAAATTTCCCATAATCCTTGATTTATTGGTTTCAAGATTTTACTTCCCTTATAATTTATACAAAAGTCAATGGATTGTAGTTCTCTTTATGGCAGCTATCATTTAAAACGAAGGCATCAATAATAAATCTGCCAATCGAAGACTGAGACCTAAAACCTAAAAAAAATCGAAGAACTTAAAAAATTATAGAAAAAAAGGAATGATATTATGAATAATAAAAGGTGTTGGCTTATTCGGAGAATTTTCTCAGATATCTTTTATATGATCAAGTATTAACCAACGATATGCCATTCTTTATATCGAAACTATAATATTAATACTAGGTAAAAAAGCTGCCAATCAAAAACTTCTGACTGGCAACTTTAATTAAACTTCTGCACCAATTATCTTATCTCAAAACACTGAACTTCCTAACTTCTTTAAAACTGTTTGTTTTAATGACAAACATGTAAAATCCACTCGGTATATTTGAGATATTCAGCTCAATCGGATAATCTGTGTCGTTTACAATAAACTCCTCACTGAGCAATTGTGCTCCATTCATATCGAGTATCTCCAGCTGGACATCTCCAGCCTCTGAACCTGGAGCCCAAATATTTAATTTGTAATCAGCCGGATTAGGATATACTACAATATTTCTTGCATTCAAAGGCAAATCAAAAGAAGCGATTTTGCTATCTGTGTCGGCTGGAGTCAATCTGGCAGAAGGTATAATTTGTTTGGCCTGGCTTGGGCTGGACCAAGAAAGCGATATTACTGCACTACCTACATTCTCAAAGTACTCCAGCACAATATCGTACTTCTGACCTGAAACAAGATTGATGACTCCACTATTTTCAGTGGGCGGATGATCTGTAAAATTATTAATTACCTGAACACCATTCACCTTTAATCTCACTCCATCATTGGAGGTAGTATAAAACCTGTATTGCTCAGTGTAAACCGGCTCCACTTGGCCAGTCCATCTTATTGAAAATTTATCCGCACCTATATTAGGAGCAGGGTTGTTTGTTCCAAAATCAAAATTGACTACAGAGTCTACTCTTGTATATCCTACCTGATTAAAATTAACATCTTTAAAATAGGTACCTAACAAACCATGTTGAACTGGGGGGGCCTGAGGTGTGCCAAAAGGAGAGAGACGACTTCCCGGAATCGGCCGCTCCAGAGTACCATCAGGTAATTGCCAACCTACAGCAAGGTTATCTGCATTAGCTCCCTGTTTATGCAATGCTTCTATATAATACGTTTTTCCTCCTACAAGTGGGATGGATACGGAGCGTTGAGAAGGATACTTAGTCCATTCTCTCACAGCTGTATATCCTGTAACACTTGCGATTTTTACTTTATTGGCAGGTGTATTATCCGTGCTTAGCCAAAGCTCACTGTTATCGTTGCTTGAAATCCAGAAGATATAATTTCCCGATAAAGGTGCGCAGATAGAACCACGAATTCTTTGTCCGTAGTTGACACCAAAATTTGTCGGTGCCTCGAAAGTCGTTAAGGAGCTTGTCTGGTTAGGGGAAGTATTTAAGGGAATATTTGAAACAAGAGTTCCCCCGACTGAAGTCCAGACCTCGCGTGTGATTGTACCTGATGCATTACACAAGCCCTGTACTTCAATCGCTGATTTGTTTATTGCATAAGCTCTTTCACTAATGATTCCTGAAGCCGTTCTGGCCCTTACACTCATCCAAACCTCATTATCAACGCCTAGTGGTCTGTTCTGAAAAACATAAGATGTAGTGGTTGATGTACCTTCAAACTCAATAACCTTGTCCTGTGGTTCCAACAAATAAACATCATAAGAACTTGCTCCCGGCACAGGATTCCATTCTAACTTAATTGCACCGGTAGATGGATTAGAAGCCCTGAGATTTGAAGGAACACCCAGAACAGAAATGTTTCTTAAACTCTGGCTGGAATATGAGCTGCTTCTCACCCGAACCAGCAATGCAGCAGGACCAGAAGGTACAAACCAATCCTGGTAATGTTGCTGAGCCGGAACATTTGATGCTATGTTTATCCAGGCCCCCCCGTTATTTGTTGAGTACTCAACAGTGTAATTTCCCGTACCAAAAGCATCCCAGCGAATCTGAGTATACTCATTTGGTATAAGCGACTCGTTTCCATAAGGGAAAGTCAGCGCAACAAATGGTTTTAAGAACTCATAGGCAACAACATATCTCTGCGGCCCAAAAGGAATAGCCGTTCCTTTAATGTTAACAGTATAATTTCCAGCATCAGGCTTATCGATAGTTATCTGCTCAATGTTGTTAAGATTATCAACCCCGCGTACTGCTGGGTTTCCCGGATTAGACGGAGATAAAACCCATGGCAGATAGGTGTTAGGAGACTTTGTAATCTGAAAGTCAAGGTTATTAACTAGATTTACGGAGCTAAACTCTGCACCTTCTTTATCTTTCCAGTACAATAAGACGCGAAGCTGACCCGTACCACTCGGAACATTAATGGTATGTGTCCTATTTTGCCCCTGACTTATAGTATTTTCAAAATATAAATTAGCTTCCAACGCTTCAACTGCTCTCTTTGAGTTTATTCTTCCAAAGCCATAAGAAAAATCAGGCCCGGTATTTCCAAGATCATCTGCAGTATTACAAACCAATGCTTTTATAATATCTGCATTGGGTATGCTGCCTTTCAGTTGACGATATCTTTCGTATAAGAGCGTAACACTTCCAGTGACACCCGGACAAGCCATACTTGTACCCGACATATAAACGTAGCCATTTCCTGGCACTGTTGAATATACAGATTCACCAAGCCCGACTATTTCTGGCTTAAGTCTACCATCATTAACCGGTCCTTTACCGGAAAATCCGGAAACTACATCATGCTCATTTACAGACCCCACTGATAAAACATTTTTTGCAGTAGCCCATCCTGAGCTTACTGTATAAAACCCTGCAGAACCACCATTGTGCGTAGCAACCACATGTAGCAGACCAGGACTTAATAAATTGTCCTGAGTTTTATCTGTATAATTACTTGAGTTATCGTAAACACCCCAATAGGACAGGTAACCATAAGAGTTGTTTGTAATGGTCATTCCATATGTCTTGTAGTAGGAAGGACCATTATTGATCAGCTCCGGAAAACTTTGTGCAACAAGATTTGCATTAAACGCAGTTCCTTTTGCCCTCGGATCAATATTACCTGAGCCTCCGGTGGTACCCGCTACATGTGTTGCGTGATTATTAACAGCTGGTGGAGAAAGGTTGGTAATTCTCAAAGGTTTAAGATCCTGATGAATTCCAATCGATCCTTCGTCATCGATACCAACTGTAAGTCCTTTTCCTGATAAGTCTCTTTGAGCAGCAAAATCAGATTGAAGCACATTACTTCTATGCTGATTTACAGATATAAAATTGCTATGCTCAGGCTTGGGAGGGGCAGGCATGATATAAGAAATCTGAGGAATAGATGCCAATGCCTGAATCCTTCCTCCAGAAATTCTAACTATAAGGCTATTTTGCAATGGAGATGCTTTTACAATTTCGGCTCCAAGATTAGCTAAGGATTGCTTAAGACGTATAGTATCGGCATTCTGAAAATATGTTACTTCTACTTCAGTAAATGTCCGCTTTTCCTTATTCGCTTGATCATTGAGCTTATTGTCTATTTTATGTTCTGGTAAAATTTTTTCAATACTTCTAATTTTAAACTTTTTTATCTCTTCGTCTGTAAGGGCCCTTTTAAATGAAGCCCAATAGGCAAAATTCGGAACATACTTCAGTAGGGTAGTGCCTGCATTTTTTAATTGAGTCTGTACTGATTCATCTGGAAGTTCAAAGAACTGTATAAGTATATATTCCTGGTGATTGCTTCTTAGGGTTTTTATTTTTTCAGAAAGATTATCGCCCTCTTCAGGACAATATTGACCGGACTTATAAACTATACAATATTTATTCTCAGTCTGGGAAAACGCATCAACAAAAACGAATTGAATAAATATCATGACCAATGTCATGACCGATAACCGATAAGAAATTATCATAGCTAGTGCTGTTGGATAAAAAATTAACAGTCAAGCTCAAATGATTGTTTTTAGAAATAAGAGGATAGTTCTTCTATGAAAAAAAATACTATCGCCTCTCCCTTAACTATGTAGTTGTGAGAAGGATGATAATATAAAAAGTTTGAATAGACCTAGCTATTTTAATAGGTCCAAGTGTTTGATTACACTTCTCTATAAATCCTCCACTCCTGAATGATATAGCTCTCAATCTTATTATTTAAACAATTTGATTCTTAAAGTAGAGGAATATTTTCAAAAGCAAAGTAAAATTCCGAATCCTGGTTAAGGTACACTATAGACTCATTCTTTTTTTAATAATTCAACCAATAAAACAACGAACGAAATTGAACCTATGAAAGTCTTATCCTAAAGAGACTGTGGTGTCCTTGAAAAAGAAAACATGCGTATTGTCTGTTATTTTTTAAAATCAAATAATTTTAAACTCAGTTTTCTACTATAAGCTTTAATACCTTTTGTTCAAAGAAATTATTTACCTTAACAAAATAGATTCCTGACTGCCATGCTTGAGTTTCCATTATAACACCTTCGGAAAGTTGTTTAAGTTGAGGTGTGACAGCTTCTCCTAAGGAATTAAAGACTTCCAGCTGAACTACTTTCAAATCAACGCCTTGGATCAGCACGTTTCCAGAGGTAGGATTGGGACTGATCATTAAGTTATTAAATAAGATATTTCCTGAATACAATATTTTACTGAAAGAAACATCGCCATTAAAATCCACTTGTTTAATTCTGAAATATCCAGATGAGCCGCTGGTCTCTAAATATTCATAATGCAAAACCCCTTGGCTATTGCCGGCTCCCTTGATTAACCCTAAAGCTTTCCAGTCTATACCGTTAATGCTTTTCTGAACTTCAAAGAAACTATTATTTTTTTCGCTGGCAGTAGACCAATTAAGGAGCACAGACTCTTTGTCAGGATAATAAAGTTTAAAATCCAAAAACTGAACGGGAAGTATCGTATCACAGGCTTTCAGTGAAAGCACTCCATCATTCAAGTTTCCTCCCCCAGAAAATGCTTTGGAAGCACAACCTGTTTGATTACATCCACCAAGGCCCGCCTTGGTTACTACAGTTCCTGAAGTGAGAGCTTTATCATTAAATATTATAGCACCCTGACCACCACCTCCTCCTCCTGCATGTGTTAAATGAAAATTTACATTCCCTCCGTTTCCACCGTTAGCCACAACATTTAAACATGCAGAATTAAATATCCATTCTTTTGTATTAATAATTATGGTTCCTCCAGCTCCGCCTCCACCTGCCCCGTCATTCAATACATTAAGAGCATTTTCACCGTTAGCTGTAATTGATGCACAACCATTAACTTTTATTGAATTTGAATTGATAATGATTATACCGCCTCCATTACCTCCACGAGACGAATAGCCATTATTTTGTTGTCCACCACCGCCGCCGCCGCCCATAAATACTCTGCAGTGATTATCAATATATAATGCAAGGTCCAGACCGCCGAGACCACCAACTTCCGGATCACACCCTTCTGGTGTGGATATATATCCCGGTCCTGCAGCTCCGCCATTTGTATAATTTCCACCACCAGCACCACCACCATTAATATCTCTCCCACCACCACCACCGCCATTAATTATCTTGCCTCTCCCATAATTATAGTCCTGATTAATACTCTTATATACACCTTCTCCTTTACCCCCAAACCTATCATCTGACGTTGCATAAACAGTGCCGTTACAGCCTATAGCTGCAAAGAAGTCTTTAGACACTACCCCTCCCCTAAATCCCATGCCATTAGCATTTAGGTTTCCCATCATTATTAAGTCTCTATTCACACCAAAGGCCAGCACACCTCCGGTGTTACCATCCCATGCCTTGGGAGAAAGTGTTCCAGTTAAAGTATAGTCAGGATTGCCAAGCATTGGAAACGTTATAATCTGGACAGAACTATTTGGCCCTGTAGTATATATATTCTTCAGTGGTTTTGTAAAAACGATTGATGCTGGAACTGAAGATGTCTCAGTATGGGAAGCTATAACAGCAAATTCATATTGACCAGCAGCTTTAATGTTCGAAAAATCTCCAAAAGAACTACTGTTTTGCACTGAAGAAATTATATCATCCTGCATCTGCATAATTACGACCAGACTCCCATCCTCAAATGAAGAACCAGTCTCTGATACATTTGATAATAAAACTGTTGTATTATCAATATTTATAGAACTTACCTTGCCATATCCATTAATTATTTGGGCTTGTCCAAACCGTATTATTGACAACAAGATTAGCAGAATACCAAATTTGTAGTGTTTCATAAAAAATAAAAAAATTAATAAATCAGCAAGTAGTTTTAAAAAGAATACAAAATTAGCATTAATCAGCAAGTACTTAAAGGAAAATTTGATTTTTATTGATTTTAGACCAAAACTTCCAATAGCTATTAAACAGAGCTTTGTTTCGGCTTATTAAAAAATATCTTAAACTCCGTACCTTTGTCAACAGCACTTTCAACTGTTATGTAGCCGTTATATCTCTCGACTGCTTTTTTTACTATGAATAATCCTATGCCACTACCCTCTACATGGCTATATACTCTTTTAAAAATTGAAAACAGCTTTTGTTGCTGATCTTCCGGTATTCCCAGACCATTGTCTGAAACTTTTATCACAAAGTGTTCATCCGTTTCATACATCTTCACCAACACTTCAGGAATTCTATTGGGTGAGCGATATTTTATAGCATTTGACATAAGGTTATAGATAATACTTCTAAAGTCAGACTTAGTGAGTTTTAGCTCATCACACCTTTGAATATCAGTAATAACTTTTGCTCCAGACTCTTCTATAAGTTCTTTAATGCTGAATTTAATTTCTTCAATAATCTCTTTACAGTCGAAATTATCAGGCTCTTCCATCCTTTCCTTTTGAACCTGAATTACTTTTAAAAGATCCTGAACAGTCTCTTTTAACTGCGTTACAGAATGAGCAAGCATGTTCAATACAGGCTCCACTTGATCAGAACCTTCTGTTATTTCTTCCTTTAGCGTCTTTAACAACCCCTCCAGATTTGCGATTGGCAGCTTAAGATCATGTGAAGCAGTGTATACAAAGTTGTCAAGCTCTTTATTCTTTTCTACCAGCATATCGTTATAAATCCTCAGGTGTTCTTCAGCATAAGCCCTTCGATCAACCTCATACTTAAGCTCTTTATTGGTTTTTGAAATTTCTGCAGTTCTGTCCTGTACTTTCTTTTCCAGTTCTGCATTGGCTAAGGCAAGTTTATCTTCAGACTCCTTTCTAGCTGTTATATTTCTACCCACTGCATACCACTTGCCTTTGTTGAGAATGAAGGACCAGCTTATCCAGCAATTTTCATTGGTTTTGTCAATATGCTGTTGTTCATAATTCTGAATAATCTGATTTGGTCCGGAGGGATTTTTAAATATGTTCAGCAACTCCGGGTCAATAATTGTACTATTATATTTACCAGAATTTAAGTCTTCAAGACTTCTTCCTGTGAAATTCTGAACAGCGGGATTAATATGGATAAAAGTTTCTTTATGAGGTTCATAGATATACATTAGGTCAGTTGTTAAATTAACCAGCAAGCCCAGGTGTTCCAGTTCATCATTTTTATACTCAAGCTCTTTTTGCTGGCTGTAAAGCTGAAGGAATGAAACAACTTTAGCTCTTGTAATCAGAGGATCCAGCGGTTTGAAGAGATAATCTACTGCCCCAAACTCATAGCCTTTCACCACATATGAAGTTTCGTAGTTAATAGCAGTGACAAAAATGACCGGTATATTTCTGGTTTTACTGCTTTCTTTAAGAATTTTAGCAACCTCATAGCCATCCATACCAGGCATCTGCACATCAAGCATAATGAGAGCGAGCTCCTCCTTAAGAGCAATTTTCAGCGCTTCGGTTCCTGAATCAGCTTTAAAAAATTTAAGATTAAGACGTTCGTCTTCCAGCACCTTTTCAAGGCTGAAAAGATTTTCTGGTCTGTCATCTACTAAAAGAATATTCAGTTCTTGAGTTGAATTTATTGCCATATAAATTCTTTCCCTGACGAAATTAATTCTATGATTGAATGAATATTACCAAGGAAATCAGGTTTTATCAATCTAAGCGCGGCCGAAGGCATAATTCCTGAGGCGGCGGTAGAAGGGTCCTGAACAATAGTAAAACCTCCATTTTCTGCAATAGTTTTCATTCCATCACCTCCGTCTTTATTCGCACCTGTTAGAAGTATTCCGGTCAGTAATTTCCCGTAAACCTCGGCAGCACTTTCAAACAACACATCAATTGATGGCCTGAAATAGTTAACAGGGGGAGAAACGTCCAAGGAGAAGATCCTCTCTTTTTCGATGAACAGGTGATAGTTTGAAGGTGCCAGATAAACATGGTTGAACCTGATTTCCTCCTTGTCTTGTGGCTCTGAAAAAGGTATTTTAGAATATCGCTTTAATATCCCTTCAAGTGAATTAACAACATTCTTCGGCCTGTGGAGAGCTATAATCATAGTAGGTTTATAATCAGAAGGAAGTGCAGATAGTATTTTTATCACTGCATCTATTCCTCCCCATGAACCTCCTACCACTATTGCTTCCATCTTTCCAAGCATATCAGTCAATTTATCCTCCTGTATATTTTCTGTAACCTGTCAATTTCTTCAAAATGATTTTTAAAGCTGGAAAAGGAAAGTGTTTCTTTATTCCCCAGTGCAAGAAATCCAAAAACCGGCAGACTTTTAAGAAACAATTCAATCACTCTTTCCTGAAGCTGTCGCTTAAAATATATCAGTACATTACGGCAAACAATCAGATTAAATTCATTGAAAGACTCATCAACAGCCAGATTATGTGCAGAAAACATTACATTTTTCTTCAGGCTGCTGTGAAAAATTGCATTACCATACATCGCAGTATAGTATTCAGAAAAGGATCTCTTTCCTCCTGCATGTATATAATTCCCTGTATATTCTTTCATCAGGTCAATAGGGTAAATACCGTCCATTGCCTTATCCAATACCCGCTGACTTATATCTGTTGCATAAATCCTTGATTTTCCATAAAGTCCATCTTCATCAAGAAAAATAGCTAGAGAATATAATTCCTCTCCCGAAGCACAGCCTGCATCCCAAATCTTTATAAAAGGATATGTATTTAACAGGGGAAAAACGTTTTTTTTAAGACTTGCAAAAAACAAAGGGTCACGGAACATCTCTGTTACATTGACGGTGATCTCATCAAGAAAAAATCTGAAAAAAGTTTCGTCTTGCAATAAATGATTTCTAAGAGCACCTGCTGATTGTATTTCAGATGTTTCTATAAACTTTTGAAGCCGGCGTTTTATTGAAGCTTCAGAATACCCTGTAAAATCATATCCATATCTCCGTTTGACCGAAACAAACAGATCTTCTATTTGATCATCCTCCAATACCATTTTACCGTTTCCTGCCTTCATACAACCACACACGCATAAGGGATAATAATCTTTCAACATCCATTGGTTTGCTCACATAGTCCGAAGCACCGGCATTTATGCATTTCTCTTTATCTCCCTTCATAGCTTTAGCGGTTAGCGCTATAATAGGAATGTCCTTATAATCGTTCATTTCCCTTATTCGACGCATTGCTTCATATCCATCCATTTCGGGCATCATTATATCCATAAGAACCAAATCAATGTCTTTATGTTCAGCCAATTGCTGAAGCGCTTCTTTACCATCACCGGCAGAAATAACTTTAACGCCCTCAGACTCAAGAACATTATACAGAGCATAAACATTTCGAATATCATCATCTGCAATCAAAACTTTCTTGTTCTTCAATGCATCGTCTGAATTAATAAACTTTCCCCTAACTGAATATTCCTTTGATCTGATTCCTTTTATATGATATAAAAACAAATTTACTTCATCAGCAAGCCTGTCTCCTGACTGAGGTGCTTTGATAATTATTGACTCCGTAAACTTTTTTATCTTCCTTTCATCTTCTTCTGAAAGGTCTTTATCCGTATAAATAATTACTGGAGTGTTATAATTTTTTTCATCCCTTCTTACCATTTGCAATATCTTGAAATCATTGTCTGAAAGATGGAAGTGCATAATTATACAATCAAACTTTTTTGACAACAATAATTTCTCAGACTCTTCAGGTTCTGCTTTGCTTACTATCTTTACAGAATCCAGCTTAATAAAATTCCTGATTTTTTCTTCCGGATCACTCCCGTTATCTATAATAAGAATATGCTTAAGAGCTTTGCTGTTGTATCTTTCTATTTCAAAAAAAGTCCTTTCAAGAACATCTTTACCAACAGGCTTTTGTTTAAACCACACATTGGGAAAGTTTTTAACAAGACCTGCATCTTTTTCTCCTGAGAGAATATGAACAGGTACATCTTTTAGAATATCATGACTTCGGATCTTTTCAAGTACTTCCCATCCACTTATATCAGGCAAGCCTATGTCTAGTATTATTGCACCGGGAATCTCCTCAAAAGCTTTTTCGATAGCTTCATAGCCTGTATGCGCAACAAAGGTTTTGTATCCCTTGGTTTGGGCAATATTTGATATGACATTTGAAAAACTGACATCATCTTCAATAATCAGTAAAACCGATTCATTGCGTTGTTTGTCATTATTTTCCTGATCTTCCTTTATCGGATTTTCATTCTGAAATATTTCAGAACCATCGCTTTTAGAAAGTCCCTGTTCTTCTGACGTCTCTGGAAGATACAGGGTAAAAATACTTCCCTTACCTTTTTCACTTTCAAGATGAATTTCCCCGCCTAACAAATTTGCCAGCTCTTTACTGATGGAGAGCCCAAGCCCTGTACCTCCGAATTTTCTTGTGGTTGAAGAGTCTTCCTGCTGGAAAGCATCAAATATAAGTTTTTGCTTTTTTTCAGAAATGCCAATGCCGCTATCTGCTACTGAAAATGCTATTACCTTATTTGATGATTTTAAACTATCGCTCTGAAATATTACCTGATCATCAGCATAGTAAATGTTTATAGAAACTTTACCTCCGGATGGTGTGAATTTAAAAGCATTGGAAAGAAGGTTTTTTAGAATTTGCTGAACTCTGAATTTATCAGTATAAATTTTATCTGGCAATTCAGGTTTTACAAATGTTGTAAATTCAATATTTCTTTCTTTTGCAACATGCCTGAATTGCTCTTTCATCAACAAATCATCCAAAGAGGTAAAATCCAATTCTGTGTTAATCTTTCCAGATTCAATTTTTGAAAGATCAAGTACATCATTTATAAGTCTTAAAAGATCTGCTCCAGACTGATTTATTATTTTAACATACTCTTTATGGTTATCCGGAATACCATCCTTGCTATCTAATAACAACTTGGAAAGAATCAAAATACTGTTTAGAGGGGTTCTTAATTCATGAGACATATTAGCCAGAAACTCTGATTTGTATCGGGAAGTAACCTCTAGTTGAAGCAGATTATTTTCAATAGATTTTCTGGCCTCTTCCAGCTGAATGTTTTTTATTCTTAACTCCTCATACTGTTCTTCTAATTGACTTGCCTTTTCTTCGAGCTCCAAATTTTTTTCCTGAAGCTCCTCCTGACTGGATTTTAGTTCTTCTTCAGATGCCTGCAGCTTATTTTTCTGCAAAAGTAACTCCTCATAAACCTCCTTTAGTGTTTCTTGCTGAACAGATAATATTTCTGCCTGGCTCTGTGATTCTGAAAGTAACTGGTTTGTTCGCTCTACTGCTCTAAGGCTCAGAAGAACCATTGAAATCTTTCCGCATTCTGCCATAAAAAATTCTATGTCCTCCTTTGGTATTTCTTTATTGGAGGCAAGTTCAAAAACTCCGATTTTAAACTCTTCAAACACCAATGGCACCCACATAATGTTGGATGGTATCCCATTTATTACCCCTGAATAGATCTTAAAATAAGATTCCGGAACATCTCTCAACTTTATCACCCTTTCATACTTCAGTGCAAGACCGGGTCTGGACTCCTCTAAAGTGAATTCTTTATCTCTGATTTTTTCAATATCGACCCCCCAGGTAGCCTTTACGTTCAGTATCCCTGTATCAGACAATAAATATATGAGACCTATTTGCAGGTTTAATTTTTCAGAGATAAAACCGATTATTTTTTTGAGTAATAAATCAATGCTTCTCTGACCGCGCATAAAGTCATTAAGCTCCCTGTCAAAGTCTAGTTCCCAAGTCCTCCTTTTTTCTCTTTTGGAGAAATTCCGGAGGTTGTTGTTCATTTTTTTTAAGGAGTTGCCGAGAAGATCATGTTCACTCTTTACCTCGATATTAACATCGTAATTTCCCTTGCCGATTTCCGAAGCGATATTGGCCTGACGCTTCATAGTCTCACTCATTAATGTAAAAGATTTGGCAAGCGCTCCGATCTCATCATTGGATTTTATCTTAAGCACAACATTGGTATCACCATTAGAGATCTGTTCAGAAGCATCTTTTAACTTTATAACCGACATTGAAATATTTCTGATAAAATATATTGCAAGGAATACAGATATCAAAACCAACAGTGAGACAGAACCAGTAAAGACAAGCATTTTCCTGCGCCCTGTAAGAAGAAGGTCTTCCATCTCCTTTTTGAGAAGGTTAATGTCATACATGGCAACATTATTCAACTTGTCCATGCAAATTGTTGTTTTCTCAAACCATGTTTCGGGAGAATCTATGGCATCTTCAATTGAGGCTCTATCATATATCAGCGCCATTGTACTCCATACCTCTTTAAAAGCCTTGTCTTTGACAACCTTAGAATAATAATTATATACATTTGTGGAAGATTCAGTCAGGAAATTCTGAATATCTCTTTCATATGAAGCCTTGCGTATACAGAAAGTTCCATAGTCTTTAACAGAAAAAATTCCAGTCGTGACTCCTCTCATCACGATTGTCCTTAATTGACCTAAAGATTCTTTTGCATTGAGAAGGTAAAGAAATGCATAGGCTTCGTTTTGGAGTTCAGGTTCTTTGATTGTAAAAGCTGTATGTTCAATGTCATCAAGCAAATGGTAAATGATATCACTATACAGGATTTTGCTGGATAAAGAATCTACTTTGAGATGATCAATTTCACTCCTGTATTCATCAAGCCTCTCCGTAAGGTAAAAGCCATGAGAAATCTCTTCATCTGATTCATTTAAAAACCTTTTAAAAATTATTATTTCCTTATCCGTTCCCTTTCTGGCCATTATAAGCTCCCTTTCAAATTGCTTTCCCTGGCTACTCAGGTATGCCTGGCTAAGTATTCTTTCACTCTGAATAGTATTTATAAGACTAGATGTAAGCTCTGTCTTTTTGATTTTATCAAAAACTGATGTTAACCTTTTATGATCACTTAACTGGTTGATGAGGTTGATTGCACTAAAGTATAGCAGAGGAATGAGTAGTACTCCAATGAGCAAAAGGAGTTTATTTCTTATACTCAAGCTGTTTAGTATTTTCATAAAAAATTCCCTGATTATTGCTAACCCGGGAATTTCATTCTTGTTTGATAATAAAAACAGCTCAGTTGTTTCATTGAATCTTAAAAAGACCCTTTCCTAAATCCTTCATCTAAAGACATCAGGAGCGTGGAAATGTCATATAATTCATTTCTAGAATTCCAGTCATACGACATGCCTGGTTTCTCTAAATATTACAATTGTGCTATCACAGCTTTCAATAATTGATATTTGCTTCCTGTTTCAACTTCTCAGCAGCTTTTGATTTTGCTAATTCTACAGGCTTTACTCCAACTCCCTCACGATAGACAAGTTTACTACCAAGTACGCCTTGATAAATAACTGAAACACCTCCGATAGTGAGAAAGACAACCCATGATGCATATTCAACGGTTTTCATTGCCCTCTTTCTTAATACCAGCCAAGAAGTAAGAATAAGAAATAAGACAGTAATAATATAAGAATTTTTCTTATGAACAGCCATCAGCTCATCTACCGGCAATGACCTTATGATTCTTTCTTCATCACTATAACCACTTATAATAGCAAGAAAAAGAAAGAACAAAGAAACAACACATTGCCATAAAACTATCTCTTTAAATAAACCTCTTCTGTAAAATATACCAACCAAACCCATAAAGCTTGCTGTAATGAGCAATGCCAAGGGAAAATGAACTACAAATGGATGAACATGTTCCATACTTTATAAAAATCACTTTATATAATCTCGTCGGGCATTAATTGCTTGTAATATTGAAACTTGCTTATAATATTGCTCACATAGTGAAATGTTTCTGAGCCCCTGCAGTATCCAAATTTTACAACCGGATCTGAGTAGTACTCTACCTGAGCTTTTTGAAGCAGGAAATACGCTACGTTATCATCCCACACCAAAGGGTTCTTTTCATATTTTATTGCCAGTCTCTGCGCATCTGCCACATGTTCCTGACCTGCATTATATGAAGCCAGCACAAACTTAAGCCGTTCATCCTGGTTGGGCACTTTTTCCTTCCAGTACTTTTCCAGCCATTTAAGATATTTTATACCAGCTTTCATATTTTCATATGGATCTTCCGGATTTTCCAGACCGAAGAGGGCGGCTGTAGACGGCATCAGTTGCATTAAGCCACATGCTCCTGCCCAGGACTTTGCCAGAGGATTAAAATTTGACTCATGATATACCAGCGCTGCTAAAAGTCGCCAATCCCAGCCTATTTCCTTTGCTGATTTTTTTATAAGACAATCATATTGCGACAAACTTCTACCTTTGCTCCTGCCGCATTTCACATGGCTATATTGTCCCGGACAAAAATATCTGTTGTATGTCTTCGAAAAATTTTTTCCTTCCACATACTTATTCATCCATGCATTAATTTCAGTTAACAATTCGGGAGCATACTCTCCTACCGCCCAGGAAATTTTCTGAGGATAACTTATTGCCAATTGAATATCAAGATTAGGATAGTAAGCCCTGGTAAGGCGAGCAATATTTTCCTCTGCAACCGTATAATCAATTTTTCCTCTGGCTACTTGCAATATCAGATCTTCCTCTTCAAAGAGCTTAGTTCTTTCCTGAATATAAATGTCTTCTCCTATCTCTTCTTCAAGATGTTCTAATCTCGTTTTAAATGAAGATCCTTTGGGGATATGAACGGTTTTACCAGCCAGATCTGAGGGGGTCTTTAGAAGAGAAGATGATTTTCTCTGCACAATCACCTGCCTCATGTGATTATAAGGAATGGTATAATTTACGTCGTTCTCCCTCTCTCTACTAGGGACCAAATGATATGCAATAAGGTCAGCTTCTCCTCTTTTAAGCATATCATACATAGACTCTACACTTTCAGCAACTATAATTTCAAGTTTAATGTTAAGATGTTTTGTCAATGCTTGTAACATCTCATATTCAAATCCACCTGGGGCACCATTGCTATTTACATGATAACTTGTTCTTCCCAGCCCTGTAATGGCTTTAAGAACGCCCCTCTGACGAATTTTGTGAAGGTCATTAGATGAATTGGAAGTATTGTTGTTGACAAACTTTATAAGGTGTTGAAATTGTTTATCCGAGTGATCTTCTTTTGCTACTCTTATGTTTCCCTTACACCTTTCTTCTGACTCCCGCTCTGCCAAACTGCAGGAAAGACACATAACCGAAATAATAAAATATAAAAAGACAAAGTCTTTTTGTTGTTGTAGGATTCTTCTCATAAGTAAAGGCTTTTAGATTCAAACTCTGAGAGAAGCTGTATTTGAAGAACTATAAAGAATTAAAAATTGTTAAGCATCTCAATTGCTTACACTGATATACAGTAAGTTATATGTGCTATTCTAGCAAAAAAAAATCTTGTGTAAACTTTTAAAGAAAAATTATAATTAATCCACTGACCTTAATACTTTCTTTTAGTTAAGTAATCTTCTCACTTAGCCATGAGTAGCATTTTCAATGAAGATTCATTCAGCAGGGAATGTAGCATGAGGCCCCATTTACTTTGGATGAGCAAGGAACTTATAATCTAATCCTTCTTCTTTTTAAATGGCCAAAATCTTTTAAAAAATGGTTCTTTGTCTTCTTCCCTGGTATTTGGAGGCTCGCCAAGGATAAACCCATAAGGCTTAAGCGGATCAATGGCATCAAAAATAACCTTAAGAATAGCAGTAAAAGGTACAAAGAGAATCATTCCTAAGGGGCCCCAAATGGCACCACCTATTAATAATGCAAGTATAGAAGCAAACGGGTTCAGGCTTACTTTACCTCCTACGATATTTGGTGTAATAAAATTTGATTCAAGTAATTGAACAACCCATAAGGCAGCTCCTGCACCTATGCACTGGATCAATGAGCCACCTTTAAGTGCGGTATATACAATAGGAAGAGTTGACCCAAGAAATACTCCGATATATGGAATTATATTCAGCATACCGGCAAATAGTCCGAAAAATATTGCATATTCTACACCGACTATATAGAGTCCTATAATATTGAGAATTGATATTATCGAAATGACAATAAGTAATCCGGAAAGATATGATTGAGCTACCCTTTCCACTTTTTCGATTGTCTTAATTACATCTGCATGACTTTCTACGTCAAATAACAGGAGCAGGAATTGCTTGAAAAAAGATCTGTAGTACAGCATGAAAAATATAAAAACAGGAACAAGGCCCACTGCGGTAAATATGCCTGTGGTAACAGAAAGGGTTGTTGAAAATATAGCTGTACTTTGATGAAGTAAATTAATCAGCTCTTCTTTTAAATAAGTTATGGTTTGTCCCCTTTTTACTCCAAGGTATTTTTCAAAGAATGGATTCCATTGCTCTAAAATTTTGGTTAGCCTCTGAGTAATATCTGGAAGAGATTCCATCAAATCAACCAACTGGGAATAAACAAAGATCCCAACGAGGCCAAGGACTAAAATTATCAAAATGAGACTTATTAGTATTGCTGGGGTAGGAGACATTATCCGTTCAAGCTTTCGAACCAAAGGAAGCAATAAAAGAGAAATGAGTCCTGCCAATGCCATCAAAACTAAAATATTTTGTGACTCTATAAGGACATATACCAAAAGTATAAGCCCCAGAAGAATTGTCGTAAACTTGAAGTATACAGGAAAACGAACTTCCATCGGATATTGAAAAGTTATAGTAAAACACCATAAAGCAATCTGGCATAGAAAAGATTAGTTGTAATCTCGCAGGCAGAATACACCAATAGCTTTTCCTGTTTAAAAAGCTTTATTACATTTGCACAAAATTTCTGTAGTTTTAACAGAATTTTTATTGATCTGCAAATTAACATCTTATTGTCTAAAAAATCATCATGAAAACCACGCTTTTAAAAAGATTCGCTGCTCTGATCGTACTTACCATACTTGTAACGGCATGTGCTAAAGAAAAAAAGGAAATGATTGCCAAAGACTGGAAGGCAACAGAACTGGTACTTGGCGGAACAACAGTTTCTCCCGATGCGATCGGTGGTGTCTACTATTCATTTACCAATGACGGCAAATTTGAATATACAGAAGCTGGACAAACTCAGGATGGTACCTGGGAAATTAATGACAATACCATTACTCTTCATTATAACGAAGGAGGAAAAACTGTTGAAAAACAAATCAAAGATATCAGTGAAGAGAAACTTACATTCGAAGGTGAAGAGCATGGTATGCTTAGAGCAGTGACACTTGTACCTAAGAAGTGATAAGTATTAAGTTGTAAGTTATAAATATTATAAGCTGAAAGCACAAAGCTTAAAGTTAAAAGTTAAAAGAGGCTGACCAAAATAAATCTGGTTAGCCTTTTTTATTGGTATGATTATATAATTTAAGACTTCAGCTTTTTCTGCATTTAATTAAATAGAAAGGGTAATTCTCATTAATTTCTGAGATTTCAAACAGGCCGGCTTTGCTAAATTCTGTGGTAATGGATTCTCTATCATAAAAATACATTTTAACTCCACCAAACATTTCATACCTATCCTTGCCGATCAATTTGCCGGTACCGTAAGTTGATGCTTCTTTTGAAATGGCTGTAAAAACCATGTAGCCATTATCAGCCAGTTGATTATAGCAGTCAGAAATTAATTTCTCTCTTTCATCGCAATTCAGGAGATGTATTAAAGCGTAGCAAAAGATTCCATCATATTGTTTATTATCAAAAGGCATATCTGCCACAGAGCCATGAAAGATTTTCATATCTTTTCCGTAATGCTTTTCTGCCATCGCTATCGCTGTTTCTGATATTTCAATCCCTGTTACAGTTATTCCGTTTTCCCTGAATATCTTTGCATTTCTTCCATATCCAATACCTGGAATGAGGATGTTCTTTATAGATTTTTTAACAAAAAAATCTATAGTTAATATAGCAGCATTTGAAGGTTCAAAACCCCACATTTCCTTCTTTTCAATAAAGTTGGCTTCCCAGAATTCTGGTTCTTCATTTTCCATATCCTCAATAAAAAATTTTCGACCTGTTAAACAAATTTCTAAAAAGCCTATCAATGTCCTCTGGTTACTAATATAGTCCTACTCGACGTTTCAAAGGATCTTATTTTTGAACTAATGCCAATGACCAAGGCACAACCATTTGAATCCATTACAACTGAATCTTAAAATTATTGTCCAGAGCTAGCATGACAACTGTAAGTATACAAACTATCAATGAATTATAATAGTGCTGATATTCCTGATGTGCCATATGTGCGGTAAATGCTCCTACAGAAAATGGAATCAATAATAGAATTCCCATATTTCTGAACTGTGGTTTAATTAGTCCAGCAACAATTAAAATGACTCCTGTTAACTCCCCGAGTCCAATGAGAATCGTCCAGGTTTTATTAAAACCAAGTGACATCATACTGTCCATCATTGATTTTTTTTGAAATACCTTGAAAAGGGATGCATACCCAAACACATAGAGATAATAAGCATAACTTAACCAATAAAATGCAGTCTTGAATGTTTCCATTTTTATTATTTTTAAATCTTTCTTTGCAAATATTTTGATTTCTTTACAGTGAAGAAAGTACTTACCGAATTGTATGGTACTAACAAAAAAGTATGTATGAAATCTAGAAAAGAGCATTCTACCAATAGCATCAATGAGAAATACTGGAAAGAGCATTGTGGCATTTCTCAAATCTTGTCTTTAATCGGAGGACGATGGAAAATCAACATTCTTGTTTATCTCCTTAATGAAAAAAAACTCCGCTACAATGAATTGAAAAAGAGACTTGTTGGCATTTCTGAAAGAATGCTTATTGCAAAATTAAAAGAACTGGAAAGCGACGGACTGATCAATCGAATTGTTTACAAGGAAGTACCCCCAAAAGTGGAGTATGAGTTAACTGACCGGGGAAGGTCTCTTGAAGATATACTAAACAGAATGGAAAAATGGGGAGAGTCCAATCTTCCGTTAAAGTGACTGTCATCATTATTCATTCACAAATTCTTTATAGGTGTTTTTTCAATTTTAGTAAGAAAATTTTTATAGTTCTATTTGAATTGATTATAAATATCAATTTGCTCCTGTTTTAATTGATGGCCTTTGCACATAAAATAAATGTCGCAAAACTCACCTTGACCTTCAAAAATATCAGTACCAAGATAACCTCCTACAAATGAAAATTCTGATTTTATTTTTTCAATTGTCAACATTCTCAATTTATTAGTGCCTATCATTAAAGAATATATTCCTCAAATACAAATAAGCTTTTGTTTGTATCATCAAAATGATCTTTATTGCTCTATAAGATCTTTAAGGCGCTCTACTTTATCATGCTTTGAAAGAGAAAGACGGGCAATTGAATTCTCTTTTGCAGTTAAATCATGAGGTACATCTCCTTCCAATGTTATGATATCGCCACTTTTCATTACATGATTTATACCTTTAACACCTAACATAATTTCCCCTTCCAAAATGTGGATAATAATGGGAAACGGTGTTTTGTGCTCTTTCATAATCTGCCCTTTGCTCAAAAGGATCCGTATCTCTTTTGAAAAAGAAGTTTCCAAAATGACTTTTGTCCTGACTCGACTTTCATCAAATTCCAGATCTTTCTTAAATGATTCTAAAGTCATAAGTTTGTTTATTTGCCGATCTTCTTCCGGGTTTAAGACTTAATAAAGCTTTAATATAAACGATTGCCCGAAATAAAAAAACCCGCTTAGCCTGTTCCGAAGAATTCAAATGAATAGAGCCAAAGTACAACAGAGAAAACCGGTACTTTTATAAAACTGTTAAGCGAATTGTTATAGGTTTTTGAAAGAGAGTTTATCTAAAAAAACAACAGGAGGCCCGGTTCACACCAAAGCCTCCTGGTTTTATAGAAACCTGAGAGATCTTAATCGGTAATTATTCTTTCACTAGTTTCACCACTTTGGTTTCATTCTCAAAGTTGATTTTTACGATATAAAACCCTGGTTTTAGTTCATTACCGAATTCAAAAGCACCTGTTGCCTGTGCTTCTTCAACAATATGTCCGCTTGCATTCATTACCTCAATGTTTGCAACCTGGTTTGCACTAGGAAATGTAATCATTGTTGAATTGGTAAACGGATTCTGATAGCTGATCGTTGAAACGCTTTCAGTGAACTCTGCACTTTCTTCTCTGGAGCCTGAACAAACACTAAGATTGATGCAATAGCCTTGATAGTATGGAGCTCCCTCATAATTGATTCCTACGCAAAGCTGGCCTGGCTGAAAATTATTTCCAGTAGCAATATTTACCTGATAAGGTGTTCCTGAAACCGTAACAGATTGAGCTGATCCAGTGTACCACCAGTTATAGGTTTTAGCATTTGTTCTTCTTGCTGCTGCTACCTCGTATGACAAAGTGGAATAGTTGGTTCCACATGCAGGACCATTAATATCTGTTGATGAAACTGTAACTGAAATATTAACAGAAGCCGAAGTGCTGGCGCCATTGTTGTCAGTTGCTTTGGCAATAATGGTATAAGAGCCAGTTGTAGAGGTATTCCAGGTATAAGAATATGGAGCAGTGTAATCAGTGCTGATAAGCGTGCTACCTACAAAAAACTCTACTTTAGAGATGGACCCATCTGAATCAGAAGCATTTGCTGTAATATTGATGGAAGCAGGTGTAGTAAATGAACCACTTGCTGAAGGGCTAGTAATACTTAAAGTTGGAGCTACATTGGTTACTACAGCTGTACCATAAAACTCAATTTCTGCAACATTACCCCATCCTTGTGCAGGGCTGATATATCTTACATATTTAAATGTAGCAGTGCTTGTAACATTTACACAATTCCAGTCAAGAATAGGTTCTGCACTAAGCGTTGCAAGATCTACAACACCTGTGCTGAAGTCCGCAACATTACTTCCCTGGAACTTACCTCCTACCATACGGTCAGTAGCATAAGCTCTTGGATAGTATTTAATTCCATTGATTTGGTAATCACCTCCTAAAGATAAACCTGTCCATGCAATATCGTCTGCTGCATCTGAATCAAAAAATGAGTTTATGTCATTATCAAATGCTTTATCGCGAGTATCTCCCCAGTTATTGTATGAGCCAGGAGTACCAATGCTTGTACCGGTAAGTTTATTTCCGCCATTTGGACATGAAGTAAATCCTGTAATCTGAACATTATCAAAAATTGCTCTCGCTGGAATTCCTGAAACTTCTCCTGTAGCATATAGCCCTAAGTAAATTTCATTTGAAAGAGAAATAGTTTGTTCTCCCTTTTTTACCCATGTGATACCATCTTTCGATACATGGCTGGTGATGACATTTCCAGTTCTTGTAATTTTAAACCATGTATATAGTTCGTATAAGTGATTACTACCAAATGCATTATCAGACGTTAGATATAGTCCCATTCCTGTACGTTGTTCTACACTCACACCTTTATAAGGTTTTTTAGAAATCATAGATTGTATCGCATTGTCGGTCAAAGCAGAACGAAGCATTATCCCAAACCTACTTTCTTCTCTAGAAGGATTTTTGTATTCTTTTATACGTGCTACAAAAGACCCGTTACCATAAAGAGTTTGATATACAAAAGTAAGGTTGTCAGAGTTTCCATTTATTGAACTTCCAAAGGACTCAATATAAAACTCCCCTGAATCATGAGCTGCAAAGCCCGTTGCTGATCCGGTACCGATATTTGCTTTATACCATGGAGAAGGTAAAGCTGCTTCAGGTGATTTTCTTTTATAAGTAACTTCAATGGTCTTATTTCCTGAACCTGAAAGCGTGTACTGATTGCCTACAGGTGTTACATTACTTCCGTTCACCTTAACCGTATTTACCTCATATCCTGGATTTGGGCTGAATGTAAAAGTTTGGCTAAGGCTGTTAATAATACCTTTGGGAGATATCGTACCATTGTTGTCTGACTTTGCAATGTATGTATTGTGTCTTGCATAAACAGTAAAGGTCATCGTTGCCCCAGGAGCTGAAATGTCACCTAATAAAAGGCCAAACTCGCCTCCGTCTTTCCATCTGAAAGGGGTACCAGCAGGGAAGCTGTTTTTTACATTGTCATATAGGTCGTTATAGTCACCACGAACAGGCGAGTAATATAAGCCGCCACCAAGAGGTAATGCATTTGCGACACTCTCATCGTGCAAGTCATTTTTGTTATCTGCCTGAATAAGTTTTACCTGCCATGCAGATTCTTGTCCCGGAATTTCCATGCCACCCACTTCATCCACATAATAAATTGCCAAACCTTGATCTGCAATGTTAGTGCTTCCAAGTCTTTCCTGGAAGTAAGTTCCATATACCACTGGGTATACCAAAAGATACTCCTTTGAATTGGCAGGATTTGTATATTTAAAAACTTTACTATAACTGTTTGATGCTGTAGTTATCGTAGTATCAGACGCTTTGTTACCGATTTCTATTACATTGTCAAACCAGCCTTTTTGAAGTCTTAATGCAGGATTAATCATCTGAGGTGCTACATTATTACCTGCAGATGCCATAAGACAGTAGTTTCCAAGGTTAGACCAAGCTGTTTGGTAATGGTCAGGCCAATCAAATACATTATGTCCCATTTCATGGCAAATTGTATTATAGGATGGTTTTTCCCATGAATCCAAATTCGTAATATTTCCTCTGTAGACGTATGCATTTACTCCATTGTTTTTAATGGTATTGCTTCCGGGTTGAGGATAGAAAGCCCATGCACCTCCACCTACTTTGGTTAATATTGTAAAACTGTATACAGAGTTGTCTGGTCTTAAGGTAAGGTTTGTAAATCCAGCAGGATATGCTGCGTTGATCGCATCAACGATGTCTGAGAGATCTCTGCCTCCCCCTGTTCTGTAGTGAGAGATGGGGTTTGATAAGGACACTTTAATGACCTCATGTGTAAATTCCATTTTCCCATTTGTCTGTGTGTAAAAGTAATCTTTTACAGAACCTTGATTTCCCCATGCTGAAAATCCGGTTTGGTTCATCATCATAGCCACCGAGTCTGCAGATTCCGGAAACGGATCTCCGAGAAAGCTTACCAGAACAACGAGTCCTTTAATTTGCTGTGTTTGTGCAAAACTATTGCTAACCAGCAATAGCATAGCCAGGCACAGTAACCTGAAATTGTTTTTAAACTTCATTTATTTGATTGTACTAGTGAAAGGCTAAAAGTATCCGTTGTTGCTTAAATAAAAGAATTGAACTTAATCAGGAGCGCCTTAAGATACATGAACGTGTGCTTTGGTCTAACCAATGCAAAGTTATTACCGGCGTATTTATTGTACTTAATAGATAAAAGGGCAAAAAGTATAGATGTATAAAAATTAATAAAAGTCAATCATTTAAGCAATTTAAAGGGAAAATTACCGGCAAATAGGCGAAAATGGGTGCGGTTGCCTTTGATCTAAATTGCACTTTATCAAGTTTTTACGTGCTTATTGAAATCTGGAAGGTGAATGGTGTTTTTTTAATCCTTAAGGATTAAATGTTTATAGTAAATACTCAGGGGTGTATTGTGCGACCCCTTCGGGGTCGAAGGTTTTCTATTACTTTATTCTCTATAAACATATGACCTCTTCGAGGTCACTTTTCCTATAATTTTCAACTAATCCAAAACATTCAACCATAATAAATAATACCTTCCTATCCTTTGACTACTAAGACGAGCTGAATTTAATTCTGAAAATCATTCTGCAGAGTCAAGTTTTAATCCTGAAGGGATTACATGTTTATAGTAAAGTATCAAGGTTTAAGAACGACCCTGAAGGGGTCGAATATATTTGCTCGACGTCTCTATAAACATATGAGCTCTTCAAGGTAACCTTAGGACTTTCAGCTAATCCAAAACATTTAAAATTCCTTCAAAAGAAATTTTTGATTTTATTATTACTAATACCTTCTCTGCCCTTTAGCTACACAGCAACCTGATTGTAATTAGGAGAAAATGTTTCTTCAGAATTTGTTTTTAAATACTGAAGGGATTGAATAATCAAGGTTTTTGTGCGACCCCTTCAGGGTCGAATAACACCTTTTACATTTTCTTCTATAAACATTTGACCTCTTCGAGGTCAATTCCACTACAATTTAACTAATTCAAAACATTTAATCTTTAATAATAATGCCTAGCCCTTAGGCTACTTAGATGAGATGACTTTAATTCCGAAAAAAAGCTTCTGCCAAGTTTAATCCAGAAGGGATTATATGTTTATAGAAAGTATCAAGGTTGGTACGGCCCTGAAGGGGTCGAATAATACCTATTACAATTTTTCATAAACATATGACCTCTTTGTGATCACTTCCTCTACAATTTAACTAATTCAAAAGATTTAATTTTTCACAATAATGCCTTAACCCTCTTTGGCTACTTAGATGAAATGACTTTAATTCCGAAAAAAGCTTTTGCCGAATTTAATCCTGAAGGGATTAATGTTTATAGTAAAGTATCAGTGCTTTTTTGATGCGACCCTGAAGGGGTCAAATATACATGCTCAGTGCTCTACCCTATATATGACCTGGTTTTAAGGCTGTTAAAACACCAAAGATTTTTATGAAAACTATTCTATCCATTCAAACAAATACTCGTCTTTATGCTCAATTTGAAATTTGTTCAATAAAGCTTTGTATTCCTCTCTGAATGTTTGCTTTTTATGATGTTCCTTCTGATTGGCAATGTATCCAATTACATTATCCAATGCAGAATGGCTATATGAAAATGCTCCATAACCATCCTGCCACTGGAACTTAAACTTTGAAAATTTTTTATCCTTAATGTATATGCTGGATGACTTTTTAATTTCTCTAATCAAATCAGATAAACAACAGCTTGGCTTCATTCCTATTAATATATGAATATGGTCTGGCATCCCATTTATAGCCAGTAATTTTTGATCTTTATTTCTAACTATGCCTGTGATATATTTAAATAATTCCTTTTCCCAGTAAGACTCTATTAAACTTTCTCTACCTTTCACTGCACAGACAACTTGTATGTAAATCTGAGAAAATGTTCCTGCCATATCTGGTTTTTTTTATTCTAGTATGTTTGAATATTTATAATAAGCTGCAGGTTCTTTTGTGCGACCCTTTCAGGTCGGATATATCTATTATCCTTTTCTCTATATTCATATGACCTCTTCAATGTCACCTTTCCTTACAATTTGGCTAATATACAAGTATTTGAGATCTATGAAACTAACAATTTTTGGTCTTCAATACTGGCTGTTCCTGAAATAGATTTATAGCTTCTTTTCCAAAAAGAACTTTTGGCTAGTACGACAGAGACAACTTAAATGTATATCTGAAGAATGCGCTTGGGCTTTTTAATTCTGAAAAAATTGAATGTTTATTGTAAAAACGCCAAGGTTTTGTGCGACCCCTTCAGGGTCGAAATGTTATCTATAACGTTTTTTTCTATAAACATATGACCTCTTCGAGGTCACTCCTCCTGCAACTTTGAATTAATCAAAAACATTAAAGATCAATTCACAATTTATTTGATCCTTATTAATAATAACTTATCTCCCCTTTCACTACCTAGACAACCTGAATCCATTCCGAAAAAAATGTTTCTGCTGAGTTTGATTTAATCCTGAAGGGATTACATGTTTATAGTAAAGTATCTCGGTATAGGCACGACCCTGAAGGGGTCGAATATATACGCGCCTCTCTTCAAGGTCTAACTGGCTTCCTTATTCTTTATTCAATTTGTCTCTCACCTCCATCAGCGCAAATCCTAACAAATTCAAGCCATTCCACTCTTCCGGATTCTCTATCCGCGCGTTATCCTTTGCTAATCCAACACCCCAAATGTTGTCGACCGGACTTGCTTCAACCAAAATTCTATCTTGCGTCTTCAGCAAAAAGTCTTTCAATTCCAGATGTTGGGAAAACTTATGATAATTCCCTTCCACTACAATTTCAAAGCGGGATGCTTCCCAGTTTTCCTGATTAAACTCTGATATCCTGCGACCCAGATCTTTTGCTTCTCCTTGAGATTTGGCATGTATGATCTTCTCATGCAGTTCCTTGTCACCAAATAATTCAGCCTTCTTAGCCATCATCCAGTGTTCGGCAGTCTTATAGATAATGCCATCAACTCTAAAATCCGCAATCCACCATTGACTGAAACATGAGTTGGTTATAGCTCCGTCCTTAGCAGGCTGATGCCCCCAGAAATAAATATACTTCAGCCTTTCGCCATTGTTGATTCTATCTATTAGGTGTTGTATTGAGTAGGTCATTTTCATTCTTACTAATACCTTTAACTAGTTTACTGCACTGTATAAAAAAATGCTAATTACTTTTATTGGTTATATCTCTCCTAAGCCCCCAAGTTCTGACACAGAAAAAAACCGTTCTATTAGTTTTTATGTCATAAATAGACTCCCCTTCACATACATTCGGATGTATTTTAAAATGTCTTTTTGCAATACCTTTCTTAGTAAAATATTTTACTATTTCTTTTCCCCTTGCCAGCGACAGTTCTTTGGAATTATTTTCACTAACATCGGCTTTGCATATGATATCATATTTAACTCTTTTAAAAATTTCACGATTAATATTAATGCCCTCTAAAACATCTAGTAAAACTGTCGTGTCTAAGTCATTAATATTACAGGAATTAAACTCAAAACATAGTTTAAATGACCCTTCATCCAATTCTATTGGAATGTTTATTCTATAATAAGAATTAGTAGAATCAATAAAAACAAAATAGTAATTATAATAAGGAGCAGAAAAAAGAATTCTGTAATTGTTTTTCGGAAGCTCTATACGATAGTATCCTAATGAATCGGTCTCAGATTTATCATATCTAATAAATCTTTCTGGACCTGAGGCGGCATCTATTAAAATTGATGAAGGAACGAGTTTTTCAGTTTTAGTATCTTTCACCACTCCTTCAATAATAATATCCTGAGGTAAGACGTAAAATCCATGAAAGAAGAAAATGGTAAGAATTAGTAAAGTTTTCATTTTCCCAAAATGTGAGTTGATTTATATTATAGCCCTCAGATATCCAACAGGAGTAAACTGACGCGTCAATCAATCCCCAATTGTATAATACAATTCCGAGTTGGAATCCTCAATTATAAACCCCATCCGCATTTAATAAATAATCAATTGAAAATTTTGTTGAATTCATTATCTGATTTGATTCATCCTGTGATAAATGTATTGGTTCAAAGTATAATGAATCTTGCGCATCCGAATATAACTTTTTTAAAACTGAACGATCCGCATTATAAGTACATCCTAAGAAAAATAAGGGTAATGCATTAACAAAAAGTAGCCTCTTCATAAACTGGTTTATATTAAAATTATAGGACTAGTCAATAACTCTTGTTATAGATGTTTCCAGCTAATTCCGGTCAATGGTGTCTCAAGTTTTTCATTGAAATCTTTAGAATTCTCATTTTTCTCATACCTATTGTTAAACCTTTAATTTGAAACACTTATACTTTCAATATAAGCTTCCACTTCATTTGTTAAAATACCCTTATGAGGTTCAAAAAAAATATTCAATCCATAGAAAAATGACTTTGGTGACTCAAATATCCCTTTATAAAGCTTTTTTCCCTCAAATTCTTTAGGATATAAAACTTTATTTACTCCATTGATATGTTCTTTATAAGTAAAAGTGCCCCATAGAGTCGTTAGGCTTATATTAAATTTTTCTTCAAGAAATTTTGCAGTCAGTGTATTAAACTCCAATGATGAAAATTTATATTCTTTCTTATTGCTATCAATTAAGGAAACTATAAAATCTTCATCATCTAATAATACAATAGCTCTTACTCCTATAATCTTAATTCCTTCCAAAGGAATTCTAAACCCGTTTGTCCTCCTAACTGAACCCGTATCCTTTAAAGGCCTCTCAATATATTCAACTATATTATTATTATTAATTAGACCTTTCATTTCAGGTGGTTATGTCTTAAAAGACCGTTTACGTTAATATAAGCAACTTCAAAAATTCACCTCCCCATTTCCCTCTTCACCATCTCCTCTATCTTCTCCCACACTTCTTTGTCCTCCGACAATGCTTCTATATTTTCAATCTTCATAATCTCCTCCATCAACCTTTCTTGCTTCTGCCCTTTCTCCAGAGCTTCATGATACGGAAGATCGCTGAAAGTGACCATGCTGTAAAGAGGAAGATAACCCGGTATCTTGTGGTGAATTATTGCTTCGATCTTTTTCCTCAGAAGAAACTTCTTATCATTCACCAGGTCCCGCATCTCAATGAAATTCTGAAGTGCCAGTTGTCCTACTGCGTCACCTGCTGGTTTTCTCAATTTCTGATATTCCTGAAGACTTGAGTTTAAGCTCCAGTTTTTAGTAACAAGATCATACAACACTCTACAGTCTTCAAAGCCTGCATTCATACCTTGTCCATAAAACGGAACAATCGCGTGTGCCGCATCTCCGATTAGTGCGATGCGGTTTTCATATACCCATGGATAACATTTCACGGTGACTAATGCAGAAGTCGGATGCTCGGCAAATTGCTTTTTTAACTCTGGTATAAGGTCTGCGGCATCTGCAAAATTACTTTTAAAAAAAGTCTCTACCTGTGCATCAGTCTTTAAGGATTCGAATGAATTTTCGCCTTCGAATGGAAGAAACAGCGTTGCGGTGAATGTCCCGTCCAAATTCGGCAACGCTATCAGCATGAACTTCTCTCTTGGCCAGATGTGCAGCGCATTCTTTTCCATTCTGTGTGCACCTGCATCGGAGGGAATAGTCAATTCTTTATATCCATACTCCAGATATTCCTGAGAATAATTGAATCTGCAGGTTGGCAACAAAGAACTCCTGACCTGAGAAAACGCACCGTCTGCTCCGAACAGCACTGAAAACTCTCTAGCCTTAACCGTTCCATCCAGTTTGTTTTCAAACTCAATACTGAACTCTTCAATGTTTACCTTAACACATCTTTCATTAAAAAAGAGTTTTACATTATGCGCTTCTCTTGCTTTATTCAGCAAAGTTTTGTTCAGATCGGCTCTGGAGACGGCATAAATAACCTGCCCTTCTTCTCCATACGGCTGAAAAGAATTGGTGCCATCTTCATGGTGTATGAATCTGCCTTTCATAGGAATGGCAATATTCATCGTTTCCTGTTCCACCCCTGCTGCCTGCAATGCTTTGATTCCGCGGTGGCTAAGCGCAAGATTTATGGATCTGCCAGTTTCAGGAGCAGTCATTAACGGGTCCGGCCGCTTTTCATAGACATCCACTTCATAACCTGCCTTTCCTAACAACAATGCGAGTAAACTTCCTACCAATCCTCCTCCGGATATAACTATTTTTTTTTCCTCCATCATTTTTAATTTATATACTCGCAGAATTCGGCAAACTTCTCAACAAAGGTATAGACCTCTGTAAATGAATTGTATAGCGGAGCTGGTGAAACCCTGAGCACATTGGGGGATCTCCAGTCAAGTATGATTCCTTCTTTGGCAAACTGCTGAACCAGCCTTTTACCATCTCCTTTTTCAAAATAGATGGAAAGCTGAGCTCCTCTTCTAGATGGCTCTGTCGGTGTTATAATTCTGATTTTGTAAGGCTTTTCCTTCTGAGCCGGAGTACATTTTATTTTTATCAGATACTCCAGATAGGCAGTCAGCTGTTCGCTTTTTTTAAAAATTTTCTTCAATCCAGCTTTTTGAAAAATATCCAATGAGGCTTTCAAAACCGCCATCGGCAAAACTGGAGCATTACTCAACTGCCAGCCTTCCGCGCCTATAGAGGGTTCATACTCCGGTTTCATTAGAAACCTTTCCTTTTCATCATTTCCCCACCATCCGGCAAATCTCGGCAAGTGAAAATTCTCACTGTGCACAAACAATCCGGCTGTAGCCCCCGGACCAGCATTCAGATATTTATAAGAACACCAGGTAGCAAAATCCACCTGCCACTCATGAAGGTTTAAAGGAATATTGCCAATGGCATGTGCAAGATCAAAACCAACATAGGCTCCTGCATTATGAGCTGCTTCAGCAATTGCTTCCATATCAAATGCCTGACCTGTGTAGTAATTAACACCGCTCATCATTACCAATGCAAGCTCATCTCCCAATTCCTCAATTTTGCTAATAATATCTTCGTCACGAATAGCAAATTCGCCTTCTCGTGGACCAACTTCTACCAGACACTCTGCCGGATCAAAACCTCTGATCTCAATCTGTGAAGTTAGCGCATAGATGTCAGAAGAAAAGCTTCCTGCTTCTGTAAGAATTTTAACCCTCCTCTCACGTGGCCAATAAAAACTTACAAGCAGCAGGTGCAGATTCGCTGTTAGACTGTTCATTGCAACTACCTCTTCCGGTAAGGCTCCACAAAGCGCAGCCAGCGGCTTTCTGAAAAGCTTGTGATAATCCGCCCATGGATTAGTCCCTTTGAAATGCCCCTCAACCGCCAGTTCTGCCCAGTCTTTAAGTTCTGTTTCAATATATTTCTTTGCCGTCACAGGCTGTAGTCCAAGAGAGTTACCACAAAAGTAAATCTGGCTGTTTTTACCTTTTCCAGGAATTAAAAACTGCTTTTTAAAATCTTTCAGAGGATCTTTTAAATCCAGACTTTTTGCAAATTTTTTATCCGTGGAAAATTTCAAATTTCTCATTGCCATTAAGCAGAAGGTGAAAATTTTATATACTCTTTAATTTTATCCAAAAAAACCTCACCTAAATCTCTCTCCTCAAAAGACACAGCTATTCAACTTGACGCTGTCTCCATAACACTTCATTATGCTAGTTTTTCATCCTGAGCCCCGCGAAGGATCTGATAGTCACAAAATAATTTTCTATTACAAATGACTTGCTGACAGATATCCAAATTCTCATTCTTTTTGAAAACTCAAATGTTTCGCAAGCTCAACATGACCAGTGTCCGTTTCAGGAGAAGGGTTAGGGATGAGGTCCATTTATTTTGATACACAAGCTAAGCCTTAGGCTTAACCGGAGGCTCCATTACCGTCCCACAAACTTTGCAGGTTCTAAGCTCCTCTGAAGAGTAAAACCTTTCCATAATAACAGGAAGTTGTTTTACGATATCTGATATATATTCGTACTCTTCATAAAGCTTGTTTCCGCATTTTTCACAAACCCAGATAAAGCCGTCTTTTTCCCCTGGTTTTCTGTAGCGTTCCATCACAAGTCCCACTGTATTGGCTGGTCTTTGCGGGCAATGAGGCACCTTTCCCGGTAAAAGAAAAATTTCTCCTTCTCTGATTGGAATATCTACCGGCTTCCCATCTTCAAGAATCTTAAGATTAATATCGCCTTCCAGCTGATAGAAAAACTCCTCTCCTTCATTAAAATGATAATCCTTTCTTGAATTAGGTCCACCGACAACCATAACTATAAAATCATCATTGCCTTTATATACTTGTTGGTTTCCTACCGGTGGCTTCAGCAAATGCCTGTTTTCTTCAATCCACTTTTTAAAACTGAATGGTCTTTGAACTGCCATAATTTTTTCTCCTTTAAATATTGAACAAGTTCCTTTTATTTAAGTGCACAATTTAGCAATCAATATGGTATTTTTTAATGATCAAAAACTATTTGCGGTGAGATCCTTGTCAATCATGCTTTTTTGATAGCTGTTCTGAATTTCAGTGATCAATCCCTATAATATTTATCATTAAAAAGCTAACCCTTTTACACCTTATATAACAATTTATTAACCAGTTCTTTAAACACTATTTAAGGTTCAGGGTTAATATAGCCGGGAAATTAAATAATTTTTTTATGGCTAAATATTTCGTGTCTGTTGTTGTTCCGCTTTTCAACGAAGAAGAAAATGTGTTCGAGCTTGTACATGAAATTGTATCGGTGATGAACGCTACTAATTACAGTTATCAGATATTACTGGTAAATGACGGAAGCAGAGACTATACATGGACTAAAATACAGGCTCTTGCAAAAGAGTTTAAACAGATAGAAGCAATAAACCTTGCAGGAAACTATGGTCAGACAATGGCTCTGAGAGCAGGATTTGAACAGGCATCGGGAGAAATCATTGTCGCCATGGATGGGGACTTACAGCATGATCCTCAGTACATTCCTGTATTTATTGAGGAAATGCAAAAAGGAAACTACGATATGGTTGGTGGTGCAAAAATCAGAAGACCTGAGTCTGCTATCAAAAACTTCCTGGCTGAGACAGGACATAAAATGATAAAAAGCATTTCCGGTGTAAATCTCAGATATTTCGGCGCCACCTTTAAGGCCTATAGAAGTTATTTGTTGCAAGGCAGTAATATGCTGGGGGATAGTCATAGATTTCTCGGCGCAATTGTCGCCCGTAAAGGAACGCGTTACACTGAGCTGCCAATAGAGATAAGGGAAAGAAAAAGAGGAAAGAGCAATTATAAAATCAGCAAGGTCTTTTTGGTAATCCTTGACCTCTTGTTTTTAAAATTCTTTATCTCCTACATTAACAAACCTTTCAGAATATTCGGCCTCATTGGGCTGATCAATTTTCTGATCGGAATTACGCTTACAACTGGGTTTACAGTTGGCTCATTGTTTTTCCAACTGAATATAAAAGAGCATTACCTGGCAGAATTTCTGTTCAGTGTTTTTCTCATGCTTATAGGAACCATGTTCCTGTCAATAGGAATAATTGCTGAAATCGGAGTTTACAATTATTTCCAGAAATCATTTTCTCCTCCTTATAAAGTAAGAGAAGTAATTACGGACGAGAAAATCATTATCCCATTAAAACTAGAAAATCAAAGCTCTGGCCAATTGATGAATGGATAAACGGCTGATCATAAACGCGGACGACTTTGGGTGGGATGCTTTCGCAACAGATGGGATTCTGGAACTGGCAAAGAAACGAGCAATTTCCAGTACTACAGTTCTTGCTACTCATGTTTCTTCCGGAGATGTGAGGGAACTTATTGCAATAAGAAATGTCTCAATCGGTTTTCACCTAAACCTCATTGATGGCAATCCGGTATCCAGGCATTCTCTTGTAAAAACACTTACAGATGAAAACGGACAGTTTCTTTCCGCTCAGATCATTTATAAAAAATTCCTGCTGAACACATTGAGCAAAGCAGAAATTAAAACCGAAGTATTAAATCAGATAGATCGTTTGGCAAAAATGGGCGTTGAAATCTCTCATGCCGATAGCCATCAACACATACATCAGTACCCAGTATTAGGAGATTTTATTCTTAAAATCCTAAATGAAGCCGGGATAAAAAAAATTAGAAAACTCAATACAAATAGGTTCTCTGACAAAAGGAGAATAATCCTTAAAGTTATGAGTCTCTATCCTCACAGAGAAATCAAAAATTTTATCAGCCCACAGATTCTTCTTTCCGATTTCTCTGCTGATAAAAAAGCTGATATGGAAGTATTCTCAAAATCTTTAGCTAATGCCTTTGATAAGTACCAGACAGCAGAAATGATGACGCATCCTGGAACTACAGACAAGCCCGGTTCTTATCTGAAAAGAAAAGAAGAATATGAATTTTTAAAATCCTGTGAATGGAAATCTTTTCTCGAAAAAAATTCAGTCAAACTAATATCTTTTAAAGAGTTAAAATAAATTCTGATGTTGGAAAAAACGGAAAGCAACAAACTACTTGTCGCTCTCATTTGCATTCTGGCAGTTCCTGCTCTGCTGATCAATCTGGATATCATGCCTACCCTTGGAGACGAAGCAACAAGGGCGCTGGTAGCTCTTGAATTTATACTCCGTAAAAACTATATATTTTCTACAATTAATGGTGAGCCTTATTATAATAAACCTCCTCTGTACAATTGGTTGTTGGTTTTACTTTTTAACACCTCTGGTCGTGCTGATGAATGGATACTTAGGTTACCTGCAGTAATCTCACTCCTGGCATTTTGCCTTGCAATTTATTTTACAATGAAAAAGCATGTCACTACTAAAATTGCCATACTAACTGCATTTGCCTTTTTAACATTCGGCAGGATGCTTTTTTATGATTCAATGCTTGGACATATAGATATTCTGTTTTCATTGATCCTATATCTTGCCATTTATTCCATATTCTATTTCATAGTTAAAGAACGATACTTCCTTTTATTTCCAACGGCTTACTTTCTTACCTCTCTCGCATTTCTGATGAAGGGACTTCCAGCCATAGTCTTTCTCGGGTTGTCATTATGTGTTACTTTTTTTTCTTTTAGAAAACTGAAAGGATTGTTTCATCCTGCACACTTTGTTGGCATATTCCTATTTCTGTTGATCATTGGAGGTTATTTTCTGATTTATAATACATACAATTCTTCTGATGATTTCCTTAAAACATTATGGAGTGAATCAAGCAAAAGAACAGCTTTTGAGAATAACTGGAAATCTTCCCTTTCCTTTTTGTTCATCTTCCCTTTCGAATACCTCTTTCATCTGATGCCCTGGTCATTACTTATTGTGACTTGTTTCAGAAAGGATTTCTTTAACATTGCCAAAAACAACTCATTCATCATTTTCTGTCTGATTATTCTTGCCATAAATATTCCTGTCTACTGGATTTCTCCGGAGACAAGGCCAAGGTATTTGTTCCTGCTTTTCCCATTCATCTTTGTGATACTAATTTACTTTTATTTTAAAGAAGGTGCGGAAAGACAAAAACTTATAACATCCATTTTGCTGTCGGTAGCTTTTATCGTGTTTGTCTTAATGGCATGCTTCCCATTTTTAGTGGAAATCCATGCTCAGATTTCTTATAAATACTTAAAGGCTTCAGTACTGCTTATTTTGCTGGCAAGTACAGCGTTTCTCTTTTTCAAAAGCGGTCGGAAAAATCTCTTCTACCTTCCTCTTGCTCTCCTTATTGCAAGAATAGGATTTGACCTTTTTGTATTACCGGAAAGGGCAACTGTTTCTCCAGAAGTAAAATGGAAGAAAGACGCTATTGCTTCAGCAAAGATTTCCAATGATCTTCCGTTGTATATTTACAAATACAGTTTTATGAAACACAATCTGTCTTATTACTATACCATTCAAAAAAACAAAATGCTGGTAAGAGACTTTGTGGGCAAAAAAAAGAATGTGTATTATATTATGGAAACTTTCTATTTTCATGAACAGCCATTTAAAAAACTGTTTGAATTTCAATATGATGGCAGACAATATTTTATAGTAAAAAGTGAGTAAAGAAAACACTATTAAATTATTAAAGCTCCTCTTAAAGATTTCGGTTTCTTCGGTTGCCTTATACTTTGTATTCAGATCCGTAAATATCAGGGATATTTTTAAGATTATTAAAAATTCTGATTACTGGATTCTTTTTCCCACCGTTCTCTTATACTTAATATCTAAGTACATTACAGCTATAAGGTTCCAGCTATTTCTGAAAGTCATAGATATCAATATTCCCGATTCATTAAATTTCAGGCTTTACCTGTTGGGCATGTATTACAATCTGCTACTTCCTGGTGGAGTGGGCGGTGATGGTTATAAAGTTTATTATTTACATAAGCTGTTTAAAAGTCCGTTAAAAAATCTGCTCTCCCTAAGTATTATTGACCGGGTAAGTGGAATGGTTGCTATTTTATTACTTGGAGAAATCTGTGCGGTTTTCCTGTTTTATAAACATTCTGTACTTTTTTATCTCTCTCTCATTTCTTTACCAATAACATTGGCAGGATATTGGGGAGGGCTTTACCTTTTCTACAAAAACTATCTGTCCGTATTTAATAAAACTAACATACAAAGTTTGAGCGGACAATTACTTCAGGTAGTATGTATAATACTCCTTCTTCTGTTGGTTAATGTAAAACAAGACTACCTTCCTTATGTGTTTGTCTTTCTGGTTTCCTCAATAGTGGCAGCATTTCCTTTTACCATTGGTGGAATAGGTGCAAGAGAGCTTACCTTTCTATATGGAGCAGAATATTTAAATCTGGACATGAACGCTTCTGTGACAGTTAGTATGCTCTTTTATCTGATCACCGCTTTCTCGTCTCTATGTGGTATTTACTTTGGAATTTTTCCTGAGAAGGTTAATGTGGAGGGAAGGCCAAACTAATAAAGGTTATACTTTTAGTATTTCCTCATTGAATCCTCAGAACATACATTTAATATTAGAGAAAGAAATCGATTGCCATTTTACAATCCTGAAGGGATTCAATATTTATAAAGGTCCCCGAATAGCATTGATGCGACCCCGTCAGGGTCGTATAACATATAAATCCTAGTATCTATAAACATATGACCTCTTCGAGGTCAAACTTCTCGCAAAAAGGGTTATAAATTCCATAACATTCTTAAGCAAAAGAAATCAAATGCTATTTTTTCAATCCTGAAGGGATTGAATGTTTATAGAATTACGCAAATAGTGGGATACGACCCCGAGAGGGTCGAATAATAATTTTCAAGCAATTTACTCCTTACTTATTTCCGCCTTCAATGACCTCGGACTTTTACCTGTCTTTTTCTTCATTGCCCTGCTGAAACTCTGGGCGCTTTCAAAACCAAGTATAAATGCTACTTCCTGAATCTGCACTCCAGGTTTTGACAATAAGGTTGTGGCGCTTTCCACAAAATGTTCGTCTAAAATACTCTGGTAGGTATGGCCTTCTTCCTTAAGATTTCTTTGCAAGGTCCGTGTGCTTGTATTGAGCATTGCCGCCACCTCCTCAATTTTCAGATTGTAATAACTTTCCTTATTAAAAAGGATTCGTTTCACTTTGAAATAATATCCGGAAGTACGTTGAATACTGCCAAGCTTTTCCGAACAAAGCTTCAGCAAAAACTCATACGTAAGCTGATTCCCTGAAACCGTTTTTAATTCCGATGTCCCTTTTGAAAAATGGAGGCTGTTTTCTTTTTCCCCAAAAGAAACGTTTTCAAAAATATCCAGATAACGACCCCTCTCCGAAGGTTTTACATCATATGCAAAGCTGGCTTTAATAGGCGTAATTTTCTGACCAACTAAAAACCCGGAAATTGCTAACGTAAGACTCATTGCATGCTCTGTTGCCATCGCCGAAGTAACAGGACTTTTCTCCACCCATGCTGCTGCAGGAATATAAATTACTTTTACAGAATCATCTGGTAGGATGAGCATTTTGTACTCAAACATTTCTCCCATAAGAGGAAAAAAATTTACAATACTTTTCCATGACGTAAGCAAATCTGAACTGCTTGATACCAGTGGAGAAATCCAACCAAGAACTGAAAATGTAATTCGCTTCCCAAAGTTGAGACTTATGTATCTGTAATTAGATCTTTTCAATATTGATTCCCATACCTTTATACCAACAATCCAGTCCTGCATGCCATCAGCTTCTCTCAAAATACCTGCATTAAGACCGGTATCTTTATAAATCTCTGCCTCATCAACTCCAAAATGTGATGCATTGATGATTAGAATTTTTAAAATTTCATTATGTACACGCATGGCGCATTTGTGCTAATAAATTGGCGTAAAGAGCAACAAGCTTTCTTTGAAGATACGCTTATTTTGTCATCAGGACAACAAACTTCATATATGATCAGATTTATAAATTTTTGCGGAATATTCATCATTTGCCTGACAGCTTTAGGAATTCTGATGGTAAGTGTGATGGCATTTTCTAATCCTCAGGCAGTAATGGACTTAGTTCAGGTCAAGCTTTCTAATAATGATGCATATAGCTCTATCCGGGGAGTTTATGGTGGTGCAGGACTCACCATTTCGATTACGTTAGTTTACCTTCTTTTTAAAAACAGACTTCAGGGTCTGGCATTTGTTGCAATTCTTTGTGGTTTTTATTCTCTTTCAAGAATTATTACTGTGTTTTCTGAAGGTGCTCTTGGAAGTTTTGGAACAAACTGGATGGTAATAGAGGGGGTATTGTGTATTACAGCCTTAGCTCTGTTAGTTGCAAACAGAAGGCTTTCCAGGGTTTAATTTCAATTTTTTAAGATTCATTATTTTTACAAGAACCCCTGAGTGTATCAGACCCGAAAGGATTTTTAGTCTAAGAACTTAGGGGTTTTTGAGTTAATAGCTTTAAAACTGAAGCACTAAATCCGACCTATATGAAAATCCTCGATATTTTAATTCTGACCTTGCAATCTAGGAGATATCTGAGCTCAAAGTCCTCCTTTTAACTCAGAGTTTTGAGTCCACCTTTAAAACATTTAGATAAAAGTAAATTAGTAAAATTACAGTTTTGTCGAAGAAAAACCTTCCTACTCCTTAATCCTATAAATCCCAGTAAAAAATTCTGTATCTTAGTTATTCGAAAAAAAATCATGAGTTTTTTTAGCCGCAAAAACCCTGTATTTGTATTTCTTACAACTGTGATTGTGTTATACATTTTATGGGAAACTTTTTATGTTTCTTATTTAATAACGTCACCCTTTTCTTACAAAATTTCATCATTTCTCGGAAGGTCCAGCAGCTATTTCTTTTCCTTAACAGGTTTGAAGCTAAACTGGGTTGAAGCTACATACTGCATATCTATTGATGGCCAACCTGCATTATATATTGGAACGCCATGCAATGGTCTGGCTTTTTTTGGTTTGTTCACCTGTTTTGTCATAGCTTTTCCAGCCTCCTGGAAATCTAAGTTATGGTTTCTTCCCATGGGAATATTAGCCATTCATGTCTTGAATATGGTTAGAGTAATTCTTCTTATTCTCAATTTTTACTTCTTCAATTCTAGTTTTGACTTTAACCATAAATACACTTTTAACTTTGTTGTCTATGGTTTTATGCTTTTAGTGTGGCTTTATTGGGCAAAAAAACAACTACCAAATGCAGGGCAAACTGCTTAGAAAAAGTATATTAATCTGCATTGGGCTTTATTTGTACCAAAGCTCATTAGACTTTAACAGAACTGATATCCTGGAAATGTATAAAACCTATTTACCAATAATAGGTCCACAGGTAGCTAAATTTCCTCTTTTTTTTCTTCTGGCTTTCATTACACACAGAGCATTTATTCATGGTTTAATTGTAAAATTTTTTACCGGAGAGAAAAAAATTCTGTTCTATTATATGGTAACAGATTTCATCATATTTGGGGGAGCTGCTCTTGTACTATTCATCAGAAAGTTATTTCCTCAGTTTAATGACATTACAGAGCCAGTAACATTTGCCTTTATGAATTTGCTGGATACCCCAATTTTACTCCTTTTCTTTCTTCCTTCATTTTATTTGTATAAAAAAATGGATTTGTCGACATCCGACAATACCTCAAATTAAGAGATTGGTTGTTTCTTTTTATCCATCTGTCGAATGATACCTAAAAATACTTACTGGTGGGTATTGTGCTAAATGCGCTAAACCCAGAGTATTGTAATGGGACTAATTTTCTCAAATCACACATAAACGATGCAATTTTTAAAATTACGAAAACCATTGACGGCCTTGCTGCTGTCAATTGCAATTGGCAATGCCTCTGCTCAAAATCCAGGATTCGATCCTCCTGAAGGATTTAAAAACGATGTTCCTGAAAAAGAAACGAAGACTGGACATCTGTTATATTTAAAAACCTATTATGCCGGTTGTGTCACAAAAGACATTGAAAACAAGGATGTCATAAACCCAGATTGTGCAAAATTTAAGGATGTAAAGTCATTAACAATTGACTATAAAAATCCAATGAATGATTTAAGCTGGGTAAAATATTTCACAAAGCTGGAGAAGCTTTCAGTCAGATGGAACTATGTTAAAACCCTTCCGGATTCATTTCCTGCAACTTTAAAAACTATAGACTTATACAGCAACTCCATTTCTTTAGATGAGGCAAGTGCACTAAAACATTTACCAGCAGGTTTAGAATCTCTGTCTCTTGGAAATCAATCAGTAATACAAGCAGTAACAGTTATTCCTCCTTTACCATCTAATCTGAAATACCTGGAGTTGACGGCCAGCAATATCGCGGCTCTTCCTGATAGCCTGCCTTCCGGTCTTACAACTTTATGGTTAGGATCAAACAAAATTCAGTCTGCAAATGCTGCACTGGCTAACAGTAATGTTAAGATTCTGAATTTAAGTTACAATAAACTGACAACAATAACTTTACCATCGAGAGTTACGAATTTGTATCTTAATAATAATGCTCTTGAAAACATTCAGGTAAATACTACAATTGATAGTCTTAAAGAGATAAATGTTTCAAACAATAAGCTGACTAACTTACCGACACTTCCCTCCGCTCTTACTTCTTTAAATGCAGAGAATAATTTAATTTCTAATCTGGGGGTTCTGCCATCAAATCTGGTAAACTTGGCTGTATCAAAAAACCAACTGACTGGTTTACCAACTTTACCTGCTGGTCTTAAAAACTTATCAGTATCCAACAATTTACTTACAGTTGTTCCATCCATACCTTTGAATCTGGAATATCTGTATTTGGATTCCAATAAAATAACAGCGCTGCCAGCACTTCCTGCAAATCTGTTGTATCTTGATATAAGTTATAATAATATCAATGGTGTACTTACTTCGCTTCCTTCAAGTCTTTATTACCTTAACATATCAAATACAAACATCACCTCTTTTACAGCGCCTGCAGCACTAAATACTTTAAACTTCTCGAAAACCAAAGTTACTTCGTTTTCAGGTGCACTACCTTCCGGTTTAGCGGAACTTTACTGTGAAAACAACAGTCTGTCAAGCATTCCGACTTTGCCTGAGTCCTTATATAGAATTAAAGCTAAAGGAAATCTCTTTGCATGTTTGCCAAACTTTCCTGAGAACTTAGCTGATAGTGACATTCAGTTAGTTTGCAACAAGAACTGTTGGAGAGTATTATATGGTGACTGGAATAGCAGCTCAAGCTGGTCTCAAGGAACAGTTCCCACGCAAAACGATGATGTTTTAATTATAAATGGTTCTCCTAATATCAATGCTTCGAACCTTGCTGTAAAAAATCTGGATATTAGAAACTCAGTAGTTTCAGGTCCATATTCACTATCGGTAAAAGGAGATATAACAAACAGCGGATCCTTTT
The DNA here is from genome assembly GCF_000775915.1 of Sporocytophaga myxococcoides. NCBI lineage: Bacteria > Pseudomonadati > Bacteroidota > Cytophagia > Cytophagales > Cytophagaceae > Sporocytophaga > Sporocytophaga myxococcoides. Next base: position 46,725 of record NZ_BBLT01000003.1, on the reverse strand, counting down.
TTAACTATCCTGTTATAATGGATGGAAGTACTGCAAGTCAGACTATAAAAGGAAAATCGACAAGTGTTTATTACCCTTCATTAAATACATATCAAACCAATCCTGACATTTTCAAACATTTAATCATAAAAAACCCTCAAGGCATAGTTTACAAAGGTTCAGATTATAGCCTTGACACTTTATCGGTTCTAAATGGTTTTATAGATGCTAATTATGATACATTATGGATAAATGCATTGGATGAATGCATAACACCCGTAGCCAATTTTGTAAGAAACGGATTAATTGGCAAGGCACAGAGTGTAACAAGTGGCTGGTCATTTGTTGGAAACCCAATGATCAATCAGACACTTGCAACTCTTAACGCATCAATTCCTCTGGGTTTTGGTGGAAAAAATCAAAGTATTTATTCCTATGATGGCAAAAATACAAGTTTAAATCACTGGGTGGCACCAACTGGCTTATCTAGTGCATATACGCCAGGTACCGGGTTCAGAGTTTACAGTTTCCAATCAGACAGAATTATTTTTGCAGGAACTCCTTTCCGTGGCACAAAAGATCTGAATGTTACTTTCGATGCTGCCGGATATGACAATGGAGGCTGGAACCTTGTTGCCAACCCCTATCTTTCCCCAATTGATTGGACAAATGCTGATGGCTGGACAAAAACCAATATCACAAGTGGAATATATATCTGGAATCCTGCAAAATCTGGTTACGCATCTTATGTGAACGGAGCTTCGACAAACGATGGAGGTCCTACTATTGCAACAGGACAGGCTTTCTTTATCAAGGCAAATGGTGCAAACCCAAAACTGATTGTTAATGAAAATGCAAAGTCAAAACAGTCAAACAGTTTTTTAAGATCAGGATTTGTTCAACCTTCTTTAAAAGTTTTATTAAATGATAAAACTGAAGAGTTGTCCGATGAATTGCTATTCCGCGCAGCTGATGGTTCCACTGGAAACTTTGATGATGATTTTGATGCCTATAAATTACCTGGAAGTGTTGTCAACATTTCTACCAAATCTTCAGACGGAAAAGACCTTTCAATCAACTCTCTTCCTGATCTTTCAGGCACTTTTCCATTGAACATTACCACCGCAAGAACTGGGAAATTCTCTTTATCCTTCAAAAATATAGAAACTCTTGAAGGCACAAATGCTTATCTGTTAGATAAATTACTTGGTACGGAAGTAGAAATTTCTAATGAGACTGATTATGAATTTACAACCAATACTACTGAAACACCTGACCGATTCAGAGTTTCTTTCACTTCTGTGGTAACCGGTAGTCATAAGTCCATTATAGAATCTGCTCCGCTTGTATACCCTAACCCTGCAAAAGATCAGGTAACCCTTACCCTTGGCAGAGCCAAAAATGCTGATGTTGTGCTTATAAACCCAATGGGTCTAGAAATAGCACAATGGTCTGATGTTCAGGAAGGATCTCTTCAAATGCCACTGTTAGCAGAAAGCGGTATATATATTCTAAAAGTGAAGAGCAACGAAGAAATATTTGTGTACAAAATTGTAAAGTTATAACCGACATGAAAATATATTATACAGTCATATTCACCGTATTGCTTAGCTTAAGTGCATTAGCTCAACCACCTTCTTTTGACACTGGCTCTCCTGAGCCTTTACCTGCAGGTGATGCTTCTGCTATTCCTTTGGAAAGTGGTTCTTATATTTTCTTCACAGGAGGGTTAATTGCCGGAGGGCTTCTGCTTCTTCAATTAAGGAAGAAAAGAAAGACGATTTAAAATATTTTTTATTTTTTTACCTGTGGACAAGAGAGGCTGCTTTATCAAAGGGCAGCCTCTTATTTTTAAAAATGTAAAAGAATATTCTATTATTTTTACATTTTGATATTCAATTCACTAAGCCGTTATGAAAAAAATCTTTGCTCTTTTTCTATTAGCCCTTTCCTTTACGGTTTTTTCTGCTGATTCACTTGCTCAATACTCAGGAGATGAAGTAATCGGAATATGGGAAACACCAGGAGATGACAATGGCAGGATTGAAATATTCAAATCGGCCAATAAATATTATGGTAAAATAATATGGCTGAAAAGAAAAGGTGAGAATGGAGAAGTTCTAACCGACAAAAATAATCCCAATAAGGCATTACAAAATCGACCTATCATTGGCGCTGAAATTCTGAAAGGATTTGTATTTAACAAAGACGAAGATAGGTGGGAAGATGGTGAAATATATGATCCTAAAAGTGGTAATACTTATAGTTGCCAAATTTCCCTTCAGGACAAAAATACTATGAAAGTCAGAGGATATATAGGATTTTCATTGATTGGGAGAACGGAATATTGGAAGCGGGTGAAGTAAAATAGAACATTCAAAATATTTATACTCTCCGGAATATTATTTTTACGTACTTTATCTATCTATTTCTAAATATTCTATGAAGCTTGAAAAGCTTACAATTATTATCCCCACTTATAATGAAGGAAAAACATTATATCAAATTTTGGATAAAATACGCCTGGTGCAGCTTCATTATAATACTAGGAAAGAAGTAATTGTAATAGATGATGCTTCTATAGATGATACTTCAGAAGTTATATTTTTATTTAAAAGCAAATACCCTGATTTTCCAATTATTCATCATAAACACGATATAAACAAAGGTAAAGGAGCCGCTCTTCACACAGGAATAAAAATGGCAACCGGAGATTTTCTTTTAATACAGGATGCTGACCTGGAATATGATCCTGAAGATTATAATGATCTTCTAAAGCCCGTCTATTCAGGTGTTGCGGATGTTGTTTATGGTTCAAGGTTTATGGGAAGCAAACCACATAGGGTCCTTTTTTTCTGGCATTATCTTGGAAATAAGTTTGTGACTTTTTTATCAAACCTCTTCACCAACCTAAACCTTACTGATATGGAAACATGCTATAAAGTCTTTGATACGAAACTTATTCAGGATCTTGATCTGAAGGAAAAAAGATTTGGTTTTGAACCGGAAATTACCGCTAAAATTGCAAAAGTTCCGGGTATCAGAATTTATGAAGTAGGCATTTCTTATTATGGTCGAACATATGCAGAAGGGAAAAAAATAAGCTGGAAAGATGGCTTTTGGGCTGTACTGTGTATAATCCGCTACAATCTTTTTAAATAGAAATAACTTTAATCTGATTCTTAAGATGAAGTTTTATTTCTTCTTTTGAATTCTATCTACCACTTTTTTACTTTTTAATTCTACCAAAGCATTGTTAGCAATCCATTTTGAGGATTTACTATCCTGACTTATAATTCTTTCGGCTAATATAATCGCTTCCTGATGCAGTTTTTCGTTTCTTTTGCCAATCTGTCTCAAAGCCCAGTTTACAGCTTTCTTCACAAAGTTTCTTTCATCATTTGAATGCTTTTCTATTAAAGAAAATAATGCTGAAAACCTTTCATCCTTACCTTTTTTATCATGAACCGCCAGGGTAGCTATCAATACAAACCCTGCCCTTCTTACAAATTCATCCTCTTCTTCTGTCCAAGCTTTAGCCTTTTCAAAAGCAAACGGTGTTTTCCTAAAAAGATTTAAACACACCTGATCACACAAATCCCAGGAATTAAAATCGTTTACCCACCAATCCATTTGTTTTTCCTGAACCTTTGCTGGGTCATCAATCATTGAGGCCAGTATTCTTGCTTCATGTATATCAGTTTTCCAGAGTTCAATCGCAAGCAAGTGGTCCTTCCTATGGACTTTTGCCATGTTTCTCAATACAGGTATAGAGATACCAAATGCTTTTTCTGTATTGACTCCAAATTTTGAAAGTGAGGGAAGTATTTCAGGTCGTGCCTGGGACTTCAGCTGAGAGACTATCTTTTCCAATTCTGATTCAGCCTTTTCCATAAAATCTGCAAAAAAAAAGGGAAGATTTAAAGTTTGTTAACATCTTCCCTTTTCTAATTTATTTTTTAACGATTGACCTCACGATCTTAACCAGCTGGGCATTCCCTTCCTCTTTTGTTACATTGCTTGGCAATGATCTCAAATACCACTTTACCTGCCAGGTTAACTTTGCTCCCGGAGCAAGAGTTTTGTATGCTCCTTGTTGTTCCATTTCAATAAATGGATTCTGTGTATCTGCAAAAATCTCTATCTCTCCCTCACCTGGTGCACGTTCACTTGCTTTTGTATCTTGGAATTTTTTCACCAGTAAAAGGCCTTCATCTGTATTTGCTATCCAACCTTCACTTCCATCTGCATACAGTTTTGCCATATTGCCATCTGTCACTCTATCAGGTGAGTAAGCAAACCATCTTATCCCATCAATATCATTCATCTTTAAAACACTCATCACAGGACTGCTTTGCTCAAATTCTTTTTCTCCTCTTGGATAAAAAGTTATAGATGATTTTTTTGTCCTGGTATTCTCCCATGGAGCAACCTTCAGCTCTTTTCCGCTTTCGTTAGTTATGGTATAAGACACAACGAAACTTGAATCGGATGGATTTGCGGTAATATTCTTCTTTATTACCACTCCTAATTTTGCGTCTTTTTCGCTTGTAAATTCAACAGAATTCTTTGTAGCTGTGACTTTGTATGGCTTATCATGGTGCTCCGGAATGGGAGGCCAGCCCCATGGGTCCTGAGGACTAGTCCAGAATGTAGAACCTCCCGGACCAATAATTTCTTTTCCACCAAGAGTAAAAGATGTTATTCTTGCACCCTGCCCCGCATCAATTGCCATGACTGTACTGCCCAACGATACTTTGTAAGTCTGTTCACCTGCGGCAGGACTTTCAATTTTTACTGTTTGCGTTGCTTTTTTCTTTTGTGCAAAAGTGGTGGCAGCAGCCATGAATGCTGCACTGAAAAAAATGGCTTTAATAAAATCTCTTCTCATGAAATATATTTTAGTCTTGTTAAGGTTCTGAATACATCCTTTCAATCACCTCTTTAAAATTTTCAAGAATTACCTTTCTTTTTAGCTTCAAAGTAGGTGTCAGTTCTCCTGACTCGATTGTCCAGGGTGCTTTTATAAGTTGAAATTTTTTTATTTTTTCAAACTGTGCAAAACTTTCATTATACAATTCGACTTCTTTTTCAAACTTTTCGATTACGGCCGGTTCATTTAAAATAGTAGATTCATCTGAAAATGGAATTCCTTTTATGGAACACCAGGATTTAAGACCTATAATAGACGGCACTATCAATGCAGAAGCGAATTTTCTTCCGTCACCTACCACCATTATCTGCTCAATAATCCTGGATTCTTTGAATTTATTCTCAATGACCTGAGGTGCAATGTATTTTCCTCCAGAAGTTTTGAACATTTCTTTCTTGCGATCTGTGATCTTAAGAAATCTTCCTTCAATAAATTCACCAATATCTCCGGTATGGAACCAGCCTTCGCTGTCTATTACGTCAGCTGTAAGATCAGGCTTATTGTAATAGCCTTTCATTACATGTGGACCTTTTGTTAAAATTTCTCCATCCGGAGCAATTTTTACTTCTACATTAGGCAAAACCAAACCTACTGTCCCCACCATACTGTCCCCTTCCACCGGCCGATTGACTGCAATAACAGGCGAGGTTTCTGTGAGACCGTAACCTTCCATCACCTTTACCTGAGCTGCCCAGAATACTTTTGCCAGTCTGGGCTGCAAAGCAGCTCCACCTGAAATGATCACAATTATATTTCCACCGAGCGCTTCTCTCCATTTGTTAAATATAATTTTGTTGGCCAACCAAAGTTGAAAGTTATAAAAAATCCCTTGATTTACATTATTTTCAAACTGGTGTCCCAAATTGAGTGCCCAATAAAATAATTTCTTTTTTACCCCCGTTAAAGAGGCTCCTTTTTCTACTATTTTATCATAAACTTTCTCCAGAAGCCTTGGAACAGTAACAAAAATGTGCGGCTGCACTTCTTTCAGATTTTCCGCAACTGTGTTAATATTTTCTGCATAATAAATTGAAATTCCACAACGTGTGTACAGATAGTTGAGCATTCTTTCATAAACATGGCTGAGTGGCAGGAAGCTTAAGGCTCTGTGCTGATAGTTTACAGGCAACAAAGGAGCACATTCCGTAACGTTGCTCAGAATATTGGCATGGGTTAGCATTACTCCTTTTGGGTTTCCTGTAGTGCCGGAAGTATAAATCAAAGTTACAAGGTCTTCAGATTTAATCGAGGCCTTTATATTTTGAAGTTCAATTGCATTAATTTCTTCTCCAAGAGTTTTGATCTCACTCCAGTTTTTTACACCATCAATGCTATCAAAACAGTAAATATCTCTGACAGAAGTTATTCCTACAGCAGCTTCCTTTGACTTCTCATGTAGCTCCTGGTCAGCAACAAAAATCAGTTTTACATCTGCATCTCTGAAAATAAAATTGTAGTTTTCTACAGTATTTGTAGGATAAACAGGTACACCCACTGCCCCTATTTGCTGGAGAGCTATGTCAACAAAATTCCATTCCGGTCTGTTTGGCGAAACTATAGCAACTTTATCATCCTTTTTTATCCCGAGTTTGAGAAGGCCAGTGCTTAGTTTATCTGCTATGGTTGCATAGTCAAGCGAACTGAATTTTTTCCAGGTGCCGTTTATTTTGCAGGCGAGAGCATCATCTTTGGGGAAGTTTTTTACCTGATACTCAAGCAAATCGAATAGTCTTTTAAATTCCATAGCTTTAAAGAATTTTGTGGATATAATTATTGAAAAAGAAAAAGAAACGATGTCAAAATCCGCGTAGCGGGAAAATTTTTTTAAACCAATACAGTTTAAATTTTATCGCCCCTTAGCTTTCTAAATCGTTTTCTAGCCTCTACATTAAAGATACTTCCTGGATATTTAATCATAAAATCCTGATAAATCTGCATCGCCTTCTGGTTATCTTTTTTATTTTCCTCATAAATGACTCCAGTCAGAAAGAGCGCATCATCACCAAGAATATCAGTAGAAAAAGAAGTATTAATTTTCTCGAGTGCAAGAAGGCTTTTATCAAAATCACCTAATTTTCTGTAGATCTTTGCTTGCAGTAAAAGCACTTCATCAGCCAGGGAATGTTTCGGATATTTTCTTAAAATCTCCTCTGCCATTTCAATAGCTTCAAGATTTTTATTTCTGAAAAGAAGAAAATCTATTTTGGCATATTGCTTCATCGCTTCATTTGTCGTATCTGTATCCAAAATAGTGTTATCCTGAATTAGAAGACTTAGATTCATTGCATCATTTGAAATCTCTCTCGAAGTAGCCATCTTAAGGATATCAAGATGTTCCTGCGCCAGCTCGAATTCTCCTTTATAATAATTTAATTTTGCATTTTTTAGCTTTGCCTCATGGCCAATCGGATCCTCCTTCATTGCTTTTTCCGCTTGGGAATACAATAATGTAGCTTCCCAAGGTTCTTCTTTTAACAGGTAAATGTCACCTAGATCAATCTTGATTTTTGCTGTTAAACGACTATCATTTCTGGAATAATTTAAAGCATCATTTAATATTATAATGGCTGTATCTTTTTTATCCAGGTAAAATGCTTCCAGCAGAGCCATGTTTTTCATTGCCTCTGTAGTGTACGGGGATTTTCCCAGCTCTTTAATAAGATTTATGTAATCAGCAATTAACAATCTGATCTGACTTTCATTGACAGGAAATGTATTTTTAACCAGTTCTTCCCTGGAATTAATCAACATTCTTTTTGCCTGACCATAGTGTACCCCATTTTTGTATTCATCTACAACATATTGGAAAAATTTTGAGGCTGCTTCATAGTCTTTATTTTCCATTGCAATTCTACCCACCTCTATCAATTTCATACCCTGCATTTTGTATCTTTTATCCAAGGCCTTTGATTGCATAAAGGCTTTTGTAAAATTCTTCTGCTGAATATTCATCCAGAGTAGCATTTCGTTAAAAGCAGCATCATTCGGGTCTTTTTGGATTTTATCATACAATGTGGTTTCCAATAAATCAAAATCTTCTTTTTCGGTCAGAATATTCTGAAACTGGTTTTTCACATTTTCTAATTCATTGGGATCATTCTTCAGGTAATTCAGCATTTCTTCAATCATTAATGCATTATTATTCTGAATTTTATAAAGCTCAGCAAGTTTAAAACTGTATAAATTTCTGTTATTTAGTGCTTTTCTTGAGTTTATATACAATTCCGCAGCTTTATCCACATTTCCGGATTTTACAAGATAATCCGCAATTTTTTCTGTTAAAGATTGATTATCCCGAACAGCTTCTGAAAGGTTTGAAAATTCCTTCTGAGCTTTGTCCTGTGAAGAGAACTTTTGCAAATGAAGATAGAGGTCAGCTTTATAAAAAGATTCGTTAGGACTGCTCTTAATCATCTTTTTGATGAGCTTCTCACCCTCAGTGATATTTTTTTCCTGGATCAATGAATTATAGTAATTAGAATAAATTAGCGGAAGGTTCTCAACCCTTTTGCCAATTTTTTCGTATTCAGAAAGAGCTTTACTGTATTCCTGATTGTTGTAGTATTCATTGGCAATTTTTATTTCAGGAGAAACTTGAGCATATAAAAAGTTAGAAGTCGCAAAAAACAAAAATGCAACAAGTGTGGTTAAGGAAATATAAAGCTTCTTCACATTCATATTTTTCAAACTGACTTATTAATCCCTTATTTTATTAATTAAATATTTAAATAATTATTATTTATAATATATCCCTGTGAATAAGTTGAAAACTTTAATTATTCACCTCTTGATTTTTTGTGAAGTTTATAATTCTTGATTTATATATTTTTTATCCACAGGTTATATAACGTTTTATTGATTGATTATTAGTTATTTTTGCTTTTTATTAACGATAGAAAACTTTTTAATGTGTATTTATCCTTAAACATTGTGGATTGAGGATTGTTATAAATAATCCACCATTTTTGACCATGTTATTTTGGATGAATTTCGATAAGTTGATAAAAGGTTCATCTCACATTGTTTTTTGATTTTGGAAATTTATTTTTTAATGATTTAATAACATTGAATGTTGAAAATCTTCAATCATTAATTATTTAAAATCAATACTTTATCTTTTTATTAATAATTCTTAAAATTCAATGTTGATATCTCTGACTTCCCAATTGGCTCTCAAACCTATTTTCTCTTTATAAAAGATAACTGGCTCTGCTTGGGTCATCTTACTTAGATCTGCGTTATCCCATTTGCCATTGTTATTAACATCTACGAGAATTCTTATATAATATGTTCCTGGATTGAGGAAATTCAATTCGTATTTCTTTGGGTTTTTAAGGGTAAGAATAGGAATATACTTTTCATTTAGTAATTCAAAAAAGTAGTTTTTAGCCTCTGTGGATATCGTTCCTGATAGTATCGCATAGTCTTCTTCCTTTTTGACAGAAAACCGCTGCTTTAAGCCGTTATTGTAGTTATTTAAAAAATCTTTTATAGTACTGTCAGGAATAATGAGAAATAAGGAGTCTATTTTATCCGGATAGTAGATATCCACCACTGCCTGTAGTTTTTGTTTATTAAGATTGAAGTTTTTCTTTTCAAAGGGTTTTACGATCGAATCCTCTTTTATCTGAAATTGACTGAATTCTATATTTTTAACCGGACTGGAAAAATTTAATTTGATCTTGTTTGCTTTGGGGTTAAGTTTTCCATCTTCAGGATTAACGGATATTAATAATGGAGTCTTTGTTTCAGTTTTCTTTTTGGTTTTGGATTCATAGATAATTTTGATATTTCCTCTGCCAATATTTCCGGAAGAATCTTCTAATATGAGTCTAAGTGGAATACTATCTTCCATTATATTCCACGTATTGAATATTTTTATTGTATTTGCTTGATTTTCAATTAAAAAGCTTACATTAAAAGATGTATCTCTTTGATAATCAATGTGTTGTAACTTTAAACCCTCTTTTAATTTGATAATAAATTCATTTTCGTTTATGATTGAGGTAGATATTATTTCTGGAGCTGTGGTATCTATTTTGGTTAAGAAGATATTTTCATTTGTAATATTGCTATCTATGAGAATTTTCGTCTTGAATCCTATTTTCTCTTTGGAGTCATATTTCAAATTATTACTAAGATCTTCTAAGGCATAAAGATCATAAGTTCCTTTTTTTATATTGGTAATTTTGTATTGATCGGTTTCTGATTTAGTAAAGTATAGCGGTTTTGAATTGGTAATATTTAAAGTATCATCACTTTTGTACAAAGCAACAGATATATTCGTTAATGGTTTATTAGTAAGTAAATCTGTAAGTTTTCCAGAGATGGTTAGAGTATCTAGTTTAGCCCCTGTGCTGAATGCAATAGAAAGATTTTTTGGAGGATTGCTTTCTGTTATATCCTGAATTGCATTTCTGAAGTTTATTGTATAAGTAGTATTCTCTTCAAATGGTTTATTGAAGGTTATTGTTAGTTTTTTTCCTCTTATTTTATAGGTATATTCTGAATTGATGGTTGGAGAAATTATTAATTGCTCCATAAAGTTGTTTTCTTTTATATTTTCATCAAATTCAAAGATCATTGTTTTTGATTTGAATCCTAATGAATTTGGTTTGGGATGTGATTTGACAACTTTAGGAGGTTTTATATCTTTGGCACCTCCCTGTGGAGCCTGAATATTTGCGCAGGCTTTCAAAAATATGATTAGAAAAATTGCTGTTATTCCTGTAAAGATATTCTTTATCATTTTTTTATTCTTGCGATATATATAATACTAGAGTAGTTTCCTGATTCTTTTTTTGCTCTTAAATTTGATTTAAATCCAGTGATGAAAGCGTTTAGAGGATTATTTGTTCCTTTATATTTTTCGCTTAACATGCTTACATAATAACTATCGAATTTCATTGGTTTGGTTTCTATCAATTGAAATCCTGTTTGTATTAGTAAATTGTTCAGAGCTGTCTTCGAGAAATGGTATAGATGTCTGGGAACATCATATGCAGCCCATGTTTCCTGATAGTGTTTAGCATCATTAGACTCTAAATTTGGAACTGCAATAATAACTGTTCCTTCATCTTTTAATAATTCCTTTATTTTTACCAATGCTTTTACTGGATCATGTATATGTTCAAGTACATGCCAAAGAGTTATTACATTGAATTCTTTTATGGCTGTAATTTCATCTATACTTCCATAAATTTCTTTTCCTGTTAAATCTTTAGCTTTTTGCCTTGCACCATTGTCAGGTTCGGTACCTGTTATTCTCCATCCGTTTTCCTGACATTTCTTTAAAAAGTATCCTGTACCACATCCTATATCTAATAAGTTTCCTGGTTTTGAATACTTGTTTATTAAGTCGAGTTTAGCTGTAAGAGTTATTTTTCTTATTCTATGGTAAATTGCGTTGATGAATCCTTTCTTTGAATCTGTATGAGATACATATTTTTCGGATTGGTAGTATCTTCCGATATCTTCCTCAGTTGGCTGTGGGGAGGTAATGTGCAATTTGCATTTAGGGCATTCTAAAAGATTAAAATTCTCTTGGGTTATAGAGTAATCTTTTATATTCAATTTTAGTCCTAATCCTGTAGAATGACAAACAGGGCATGAGGTTATATTTTTCATTTTATTTTCCTAGATAGATCATTAGAACGGAAATGTCTGATGGTGTAATTCCACTTATTCTTGATGCTTGTCCTAGTGTTTTTGGTTTAATTCTTTTTAACTTTTCTCTTGCTTCAGCTGATAGTGCAACTAAACTATCATAGTTCATGGATTCATTTATTTGAAAATTTTCCATGTTTGTCATTTTTTTTGCCAGTGCTTCTTCTTTCTGTATATAGCTTTCATATTTTACTTCAATGGAAGTTTGTTCTACAATATCATCACTATAATTGGCAAGTAGTTTCTGTGTTTCTGCATTGATGTTTGCCAGATCTTTTATATCCAAATCTGGTCTTTTTATGAGATTAAGATAGGTTGCTTTCTCTCTTATCTGTGCACTTCCAAGTTCTTCTAATCTTGAATTGATTTGTTCTGGTTGGAATTTGAAAGACTTTAGTTGCTCTGTCAGATTTAATACCCCTTTTTTCTTTTCCTCCATTTTCTCAAATCTTTCCCTGCTGGCGAGCCCTAATTCATACCCTTTTCCTGTTAATCTTAAATCTGCATTGTCTTGACGAAGTAAAATTCTATATTCTGCTCTTGAGGTAAACATTCTGTATGGTTCTTCTGTACCTTTATTTACCAGGTCGTCAATCAGGACTCCAATATATGCTTCTGATCTACTCAGAATAAATTCTTTCTTTTCGTGGACTTTATTGTGTGCATTTATTCCAGCAATTAATCCCTGACAAGCTGCTTCTTCGTAACCTGTTGTTCCATTAATCTGTCCTGCGAAATATAAGTTATCCAGAATTTTTGTTTCAAGGGTTAGTTTTAATTGTGTTGGGGGGAAATAGTCGTATTCAATAGCATATCCTGGTCTGAACATTTTCACATTCTCAAATCCTGGTATTAGTTTAAGAGCATTGTATTGTACATCTTCAGGTAATGATGTTGAGAAACCATTTACATAGATTTCAACTGTGTTCCATCCTTCAGGTTCTACAAATATCTGGTGTCTTTCTTTGTCTGCGAATCTGTTTATTTTGTCTTCTACAGATGGACAATATCTGGGTCCTAATCCTTTTATTCTCCCAGTATACATAGGAGATTTGTCAAAACCTGTTTTTAGTACTTCATGAACATCTTTGTTAGTATAGGTTATGTAACAGCTTCTCTGTTCTTTGGGCGCTGATGTTTTTTCAGAATAAGAGAATTTTCCAGGATTTTCATCTCCTTTTTGTTCCTCCATTCTTTCATAGTTTAAAGATCTTCCATCTATTCTGGGTGGAGTTCCTGTTTTCATCCTTCCAGCTTCGAAGCCTAGTTCAACAAGCTGTTCTGTTATTCCTGTTGCTGCCTTTTCTGCTGTTCTTCCGCCGCCAAATCTCTTTTCTCCAATATGTATTATCCCATTCAAGAATGTGCCATTTGTAAGAACTACTGATTTTGCTTTTATTTCTATACCCATTCCTGTTCTCACACCAACTACTTTTCCGTCTTTTACAAGAAGTCCACTGATCATTTCTTGCCAGAAATCTACATTTGGTGTTCTTTCAAGTGTTAGTCTCCATTCTTCCGCAAATTTCATTCTATCGTTTTGGCTTCTTGGACTCCACATTGCTGGACCTTTGGATCTATTTAACATCCTGAATTGAATCATAGATTTGTCAGATATAATACCTGACATTCCACCTAGCGCATCTATCTCTCTTACAATTTGACCTTTTGCTACTCCCCCCATTGCCGGATTACATGACATTTGAGCTATAGTTTGCATATTCATTGTTGCAAGTAGTACTGTTGAACCCATTTTAGCAGCAGCAGCAGCAGCTTCACATCCGGCATGACCTGCACCTACAACAATTACATCGTATTCTTTGAACATTGTATGTAAATTATTTTTATGTTCCACGTGGAACAATATTTTGTTGTTTTATAATCTCTATTAGGCGAGACTGAATTATGTAGAGTTATTATTTTATTATAGTTTTATGTTTCACGTGGAACATTTTGTGGTATATTTTTATTAGTTTATTCCTTTGTAATGTTTCACGTGGAACATAAAGTTGATTGTTGTTATTTTGTTCCACGTGGAATATTGTACTTTGAGTTTAGGAGTTTGATGTATTTGTTTTCTTTCTCTCTCATAAGGTTTTTTTCTTCGTCATTTTTGTCTTTGTATCCACAGAGGTGTAGTACTCCATGGATTAAAACCCTATAAAGCTCTTGGTGGAAAGTTGTATCGAATTTGATTGCATTTTCTTTTACTCGCTCGATGCTTATGAAAATATCAGATTCTATTAAAGTTCCATCAGAATTATCAAATGTGATAATGTCTGTTAAAGTTTTATGGTTAAGGTAATCCTTATTGAGCTCTAAAAGATAATTATCAGAACAGAAAATATAGTTGATGTATCCAATGGACCTCTTTTCCTTTTTTGCCACCTCGTTTATCCACTGGATAATTTTTTCTTTGTGTAAAAAGCGAAAGGAAATATCTTCTTTATGAAAAAAAATTTCAGATGTATTTGACATTAATTAAAGTAAAATGAAAGTTCTACAGTTCTTCCTTCATTTTTGAATTCGACCAGGTCGGATAAATGCTTCATCAGAAATATTCCTCTTCCCCCTATTTTGTCCAGGTTTTCTGGTGCAGTTGGATCTGGTAATGAGTCATAGTTAAAGCCTGGGCCTTCATCTTCAATAATAAATTTTAAGTGATTATCCTGGCATTCTGCAGCTAGGACAACATTTTTCGTTCTGTCTCCTTTGTTTCCGTGAACAATAGCATTGTTTACTGACTCTGTAACAGCAACCATGATGTTTCCATAGATGTCATCATCAATCTGAAACTTGTCTTTTACATTGTCGATAAAGCTCTCAACAATTCTAATGTTTTCCGGTAAGGAAGGGATCTGTATCCTAAGCGAATTCATCATTCTTTAACTTTATAATACGGTTTTATCTTAATTGTCTATTTTCTGAAAATATTCATTTACTTCCTGCTTATAGTATGGTGTTAAAGCAGGTGAAATGGATTTTAATAGGTCTATTTGCCTTTCTTTTGCTTTGAGATATTTCTCAAACGAAGGAGGAATATCCTGTTTTGGTTCTTTGGCAGATTCCGCTTCTCTTTTCTCATCTAGATCTCTTTCCCTTACTGCCTTTTCTGCTTCTAATAATCTTGTTAGTATTTCCTGCTGTCTCAAGATCATTTCCTGAGTCAGTTTTTTATTTACAAGATCATTTTCTGTTTCTTCCATTTTTTGAGAAAGCTGATTTAGATTGTTTCCTGGTGCCTGACCACCATTTTTATTCATCATTTTCTCAAGTTCTTTCATCGCTTTTCTGATGGTTTCTTGTTCCGCAGCTAGTTTTGCGAGTTCTTCAGAAAGCTCTTTCCCTGTTTTTCCTCCCTGCTTTAGTTGCTGTATTTTCTGATTGAGTTGTTTTTGAAGCTCTCCCACACCTGGCTTAGGATTTTTTCCAGGTTTCTTGCACATCGAAGACCCGCTTTTCATTGACTGAGCCATTTGTTCCTGCATCTGCTTCAATACATCGTTAAGCATCAATGCAAGATTATTTATAGATGTCATTGCAAACTGTTGCTTGCCTGCAGCTATATCTGGCCTCCTGTCTTTAATTGCTTTTGCACTTTCATCCATAAAATCTTTCATTTGCCCAACTTCGCGGGTAACAAAAGATTCAATTTGGTAGACTCTTTTTGCTAATGCCAAAAGGCTGTCTTCAATAATTTTACTATCATCCTTAAGTTTTAGCTGTTTTTGTGATAATGCAATGAATCTTGGGTCTGTTTGATTAACTTTTTTGAATTCCTTCATGACATCCTCCTGGTCAAAGGAGAGCCTTACGAGGTTTTCTAATATCATTCTCAGGTCTTCCATGTTCTCTTCGGCTTGTTGTTGTTCATTGGATTTCTGCATCGAAGATAGTTTATCAGCCATTTCTTTCATTTTGTCGGCTGCATTTTTCTGGGAATTACCTGCTTTTTTGTTTTGATTGTTCTTCAGTTGTTCGGAACTGTTTTGTTGTTCATTGGATATTTCATTTTCTTTTGAATCTGTATTTTCAAGATCATTTTTGTTTTGCAATGACTCATTAATCTTTTCAAGATCATTTAATTTCTCCTGGATATTTTTAAAGTCTTCATTCAGCTTCTCTTGTTGTTCTTGAAGAGATTTTTGATCTTCCTGCTTTTGCGTTGTTTTTTCAGCAAGTTTTTCCTGCTCTTTTGCAGTTTCTTTTAGGTCATTAATGATTTCTTCTGACTTCTGATCAAATTTAAGTTGCTTAAACATTTCAAGAGCTCTGTCTAGCTCTTTATCCAAATTGCTCTCTTTCTTCTGTATGGCATCCAACACTTTTTGAAGATCCTGTTTTGGAGCATTTTTTTCCATGAGTTTTTGAAGCTCATCATACAGTTTTTTTGTCTCTTCGTCCAGTAATTCATTCATGAGCTTTTGCAACTGCTCCATTTTTTTTGCCATTTCTTCACTGGATGGACTAAACTTATCCTGTTGTTGATTCAGTTTCTCATTTGCTTTTTTTAACTCTTCAATTTCTTTTCGAAGTTCTTCATGCTTGTTAAGAAGTTCTTCTATACTCTTTTTGTCTTGCCAGTTTAGATTATTCTTCCCTTTTAGTTTTTCTTCTATTTTATTCAGGTCTTTCTGGATCTGCTGAGATTTGCTCAAAGCTTTTTCCATTTTGTTTTCTGTCTGACTTGAATTTTTAGATATAGCTTTTGATACCTCTTCTTTTGATGGAAGTTTTAATCCATAAGTCTTGGATTTAGAACTTTTTCTTCCATTTACACCATCATTATCCCATACTTGAAGATAGTATTCAAGACTTTCTCCTGGTTTTAAATTTAAGGAATCGATGTTCCAATTAAAGATAAAATTCTGAGACAAAAATTTTGGATCAATTGGAACATTGATGGATTTGAACTGAGATTCTTTCTCTTTGCTGTCGGCTAAAGTTTTTTTATAAAAAAGTCTTAAGCTTGTCAATCCGTAGTCGTCGTTTAGGCTTCCCCCAAGACTAATAAAGTTATATAGGATTGAATCGTGGTATTCCTCACTTGAAATTTGAGGAAACTGGTCCGGAATTACATTAATAGTGTAACTAATCTTCTCTTTACTTTTGACCTGTTTGTTCTGTAGCTCAAGATCATAGCTTTCTGTCTTATTAAAGGTTTTAGACAGCTTATAAGAATCGTCTTTTATGTTTTCTGTAATTTGTTTTCCGGAAGAAAACAAAATCTTAATTACATTGGCTGATTTAGTACTGAACTCCCAGGTAACTGAAGTTCCTTCAGGAATGCTTAAATTTCCAATGTTTTTTACCTTTTCAGACTGCTTTTTTAGATAGGATGGGTAATTTAAATATACATCAAATGAAGCAAGCTCTGGTCTATTAATTAAATCAATAGAGTATCCGTCGGAAATAAAACCTGCAGCTTCAAAATTGAAGTCTTCTTTTCTCTGAATATTCTTAAAAAGATAAGAGAATTTTCCTTTTCCAAGGTTTTTTAATTTAGACCTTTTATTTGCGGATATGAGGTAAACAGATTCAGGGACAGAATTACCTTTTATGGATAAGTTGATCTCAAAATCCTCGTTTTTAAATGCTTTTAATGATTTATTTTCAAGTACAAAGGTGAACGGTGCCTTCTCTTTGTAGTCAGTATTATAATTTATAATGCGGGCAGTACTTTCTACAAAAATGTGTGGGAGAAAGAATACTATCAAAACTATGATGACAATTGGTCCAACAAGATATCGTAAATATCTTTTATTTTCCCTTATGCTAATAGCGTTGGAAAAAGGGACTATTGACAATGAATTAGTCTTTTGTTCTATACTTGCCCTTATAAGCTCACTATCCTTCTCACTCATTTTCTTGAGTTGAAGTGTATTTAATAGTTTGTCCTTGATTTCAGGAAAGTATAGTCCTATTTGTCGAGATGCTTCTTCGTCAGACAGCTGTTTGTTGATCGCAAAATATTTTAATAACGGATCCACGATCCAGGTAAAAAATGCTAGGGAACCGGAAATAAGATATGTAAAGAAAAATATTACTCTTACTGTTTGGCTGAATTTCCCATAGTATTCAAGTATTGAAAAAAATAAGTAAGTGGAAGATAGAAGTGTTAAAAATAGAATTCCACCCTTAAGCATTTGGTTAAGGTAATACTTTCTTTTGTAGGCCTTGAGGTTTACTAAGAGTTTATCGAAGTTTTCTGCTGGTTTCATCACTTCTTAACGAGGTCGTCCAGTTGATTATTTTTGTAGGCCTTTTAAATTAAGATGAGCAGGACCGAACTTCGATCCTGCTCAAAATGGTTATTAATAAGTTTTTATTCAACCAATTACATGTCCGCTTTCTTCGGATACTCAAAGTAGACGTTTGTGAAGTCCCTGTATTGCATTGCATTATTCGGGAAGTTCTTAACAAAAGCCTGCATCAGTCTATATCCTTCATCGTACCATAATACCATGATTGGAGCATCCTGCATTACTATGTTTTCGGCCTCAAGGAAGTGTTTGAAAGCTTCTTCCTGAGTTGTAGCTTTTAAGCCGGCTTCATAAAGTTTGTCAAACTTTTCACTCTTGTATCTCATCATATTTGGATATGATGGCTTTTCAAGACTGGCAGGAACGGTTTTTCCATAGAAGAACCACAGGAAGTTTTCAGGGTTTGGATAATCTGCAATCCAACCACCTCTGAAAAAGTCGCTTTTTCCATTAATCATGTTTTCAACTAACTGAGCGAATGGAACAATGTTCAGTTCTATTGAGATGTTTAAGTGCTCTTTAAGTTGTTTCTGAATTTCTTCTGCTACTGCAGCATTTCTTTCTCCGTCTGAGTTAAGTTCTAGAGTTATTTTAGGGAATCCTTTTCCATCAGGATAACCAGCTTTTTTCAGATAATATTTTGCAGAATCCAGATTAAGGTCATACCCATTAATTTTGCTGACATCATAAAGAGGATTTTTAAAGATATCTATTGGAGTTATACCATGTGTAGCAGGGGCATAACCTTCTCCGTTTAGCACGAATTCAAGGATTTTCTTTCTGTCAATTGCAAATGAGAATGCTTTTCTTAAATCTTTATTGTTAAAGATTTTACCTTGATTCAGGAAGGAAAGGAAGTGAGTAGCCATTTCTGGTGTTCTCTGCAGGTCATATTGTCCGTATTGACCTTTGTTTCCTTTTACCTCTTCAAGAATTTCTATGATATGGTCAGTTGGAAGTCTGTACATCATATCAAGATTCCCTTTCTTGAATTCTAAAAGCTCAGTTTTCTTATCCTTAATAAACTTGATTTTTATAGCATCCAGGAATGGTAATTTGTTTCCGTGTTCATCTGAACCCCAATAGTTATCATTTTTCTTAAGAATAATGGAAATGTCATCTTCTATGCTGAAAATTTTGAAAGGTCCGGTTCCAACGGCTTTCGTTCTCATCTCAAGACCATATTTCTCTAAAGCTTCTTTAGGGAATATATAGGTAAATGGTCTTGCAAGATTATAAAGGAAAATTGAGTTTGGAGCAGTTAGAGTTAATTGAATAGTATTAGGATCAATTACTTTGATGCCTTCCACTTCAAATGAAGGTTTTTTTCCTCCTTCTGAAGCTTTGTAGTATTCATCAGCGCCTTTCAAAATACCTTGAAATACGCTAAAGCCTTGATTATTAATATTTTGGGTACATAGTTGAGTAAAACAGAATTTAACATCTTCTGCAGTTAACTCTCTACCTTTCCCTCCTGGAAAACATTCATTATCATGAAACAAAACACCTTTTCTGATTTTGAATGTGTAAACAGTTTGGCTGGGATCTACTGAATAATCTTCAGCTATCCCTTTTATGAGACTTAAATCGGCCTGATTAAATTTCATCAATCCTTCATAGACCTGATTTGCAACGCGGTAGGATATCGCATCAGTAATATTATGAGGGAATAAATTTTTAATGTAGTCGGACTCATTAACTTTAAACACTCCGCCATAATATCTTCCTCCCTTCGCTGCAGTTAGGCTGGAAGATTCACCGCTGCCAGTTTCTTTTGTTGTATCGCATGATGACAACATCACCCCGGCGCACGCTAAGGTTAATAACAATTTCTTCATTTATTTTTTAAAAAATTGGTTGAACATTCAGTACCCAATTAGATTTTTAAAGAGGCCAATTTAATAACAAAATGTATTAAACGAAAATATTGATCTAAACAATTTCAATAAGGACCGGGCAATGGTCTGAATGTTTAGCTTCGTTTAAAATAATTGCTCTTTTCAGGCGATCTTTTAAATTTTCTGTTACGGCATGGTAATCTATGCGCCAGCCAAGATTTTTACTTCTTGCGTTCATTCTGTATGTCCACCATGTATAATGATGAGGTTCAGAATTAAAATGCCGGAATGCATCCACAAAACCGCTTTCAAAAAACTTTGACATCCAGGCCCTTTCTTCAGGTAGAAAACCTGAAGAATTAGCATTGGACTTTGGGTTATGTATATCTATTGCTTGATGACAAATATTATAGTCGCCACAAACAATTAAACGGGGAAAATCTATCCTAAGTGTGGAAACATAATTATAAAAATCATCTAACCAGCACATTTTAAAGGCTTGTCTCTCTTCTCCGCTAGATCCTGAAGGCATATATACGTTGAGAATTGAAAAAGTTTCAAAATCTATTCTTAAAACTCTGCCTTCATAATCGTATTTTTCCATACCACAACCTCCACAGACATTTACAGGCTTAATTTTGGAAAAAATCGCAACTCCACTATATCCTTTTTTCACTGCAGGATGCCAATGTAGATAGTTAAATCCTATTGCTTCAAATTCTGTTATATCTACCTGTTCTGGTGTTGATTTAATCTCCTGCAGGCAAATAACATCAGCTCCTGTAGCTTCAAGCCATTTTACGAAGCCTTTACTAATAGCTGATCGTAAGCCATTTACGTTGTAAGTTACTATTTTCAAGCAGAAAGAGAATTAAAGTGTTTTGAAATATTCCTTTATATGCATTTTGAGCAGTTTTTCTTGTTCTCTTAAATCAAATTGGGGCAAAGTTTTAACGAGTTTCCAGTGGGGCCATCCATCCTGATCTTGTCCTTCGAGCTCATAATATCCTGATAAACTTAATAATTTACATATACCAATGTGCATCAGATCCTGCTTTTCTTCTTTGGAATAATTTCTTTTTCCTTTTCCAAGTTCTTGTACTCCAATCAGAAACAGAATAGCATCCAGGTTTGGCCTTTTTCCAATTACTGCTTTTAAACTGTCAAGCAGTGCAATCCATTCGGGGTCAAAATCTTTATCGGCTGACATTTATATTTATTATAATAATGGTTCAAGTTATGAAATGATAATTAGTTTTACTTTATTTTGATTCAATTTTAACCAGCTATGAAGAACTTATTTTATTCATTTTTTGAATTGGTGTACCCTGAGCTATGTGCTGGGTGCAATATTGGTTTATTGGTCAACGAAAAGTTTCTTTGCACTTCTTGTCTGGTAAACTTGCCCAAAGCGGATATAGGACTTTTGACAAACAGTGATTTGGAGAAGCGATTTTATGGCAAAGTGATGATTGACCATGCTTTTGTTTACCTTAGATTTCAGAAAAAAAGCATTGTTCAGAATATTTTATTTGATATAAAATATGGGGGAAATAAAGCAGCAGGAAGGTATTTGGGAGAAATGTTTGGTATGGAAATTCTTAAAAGATTTCCCTCTTTTAAACCTGACCTGATTGTGCCGGTTCCTTTACATTTGAAAAGATTAAAATTCAGGGGCTATAATCAGAGCTTTGTAATTGGCGAAGGACTGGGGAAAACTCTCAGTGTTGATTGTAAAGAAGTTGTCGCAAGGGTTGTTTCAAATTCTACCCAAACAAAAATCAACAGGATTTTGCGATGGAAAAACGTTGATGGAATATTTCAAGTTAAGGATGATTCTGAAATTTCAGGTAAACATATTTTGCTTATTGACGATGTTATAACGACCGGATCAACTATGGAAGCTTGTCTTGTTGCTTTACTAAATGCCGGGGCCAGAAAGGTCAGCATTGCATCTTTGGCCATCGCTACATAAAAAAAGCCTTTGGGTATTACCCAAAGGCTTTTTTTATGATCTAACTAATTTTCTATTAATAGTTTGTTCCAGCTTGGATCATTGCACAACGGAATCCAATAGTTGCTGTACAAGAATCTTCAGCAAGATATCTTCTTGTTCCAGGAGACATCCAATAAGCAACATCTTTCCAGCTTCCGCCTTTGTAAACTCTTACATGGTCATCTATTAGAGACTGGAATCCTGCTTTATCATATCCTTTTTCTTCATCAAGGAAGCCATTTCTTCTTAGTGGATTTAGATCGTCGAAATCCTGGAAAGTAAGAGGACGATAAACGTCATAAACCCATTCGTTTACGTTACCTGCCATGTTGTAAAGACCAAAGTCATTCGGAGGATATTCATAAATGTAAGTGGTGATCATTGCACCATCATTTAATTTACCAGCAATACCGGCATAGTCACCTCTTCCTCTTTTAAAGTTGGCAAGGAACATACCCATTTGTTTTCCATAAGGATTTCTAAGTGCATGTCCATCCCAAGGATAAAGTCTCTTATGTGTTTGGTTTTCATCCAGCCACTGATTTCCGATAAGAGCTTGAGCTGCGTATTCCCACTCTGCTTCAGAAGGAAGTCTATAGTTTGGTAACACTACTCCAGACTCAAGAGGAATTCTTCCTCCGCCTTCGGGTACTTCAACTCCTGCATCTTTCGCAAGCTCATTGTTTACAACTCTTGTTCTCCAAGAACAGTAATCAACTGCCTGAATCCAGTTAACTCCTACTAATGGGAAATAACGGAAACCTGGGTATCTTAAATAATGCTCTACATATGGGTCATTATAGGCAAGCTCACTTGCCCAAACGTTTGTATCAGGAAGAGCTGATTCATAGAACTCCTGAGAAGAGTCTCTCTGGATATAAAATAAATACTCTAACCAGTGAATGTTTGCAATTTCAGTTTCATCCATGTAGAAAGATGCTACTGTAACTGTTCTTTCTACGTTGTCTCCCGATTTAAGAATATCTTCTTCGAAAGAACCTAAAACAGTTCTACCGCCTTCGATATACACAAGGTTTGGCCCCTCTGGCTGACCTTGGAAATCTTTAACCTCAAAACCGTTTTCTTCATTGTAGGCCAGACCGGTAACCGTGCTTTCTTTGCCCGGATTGGTGCTGGTAGGATTTCCCTTTGAACAGGCAGCAATGATCACTGCTCCTGCCGCTATAAGAGAAAGCCCCTTTAAAGTGGTGAAAATTTTATTCATAACCTGTTTCTTAAATTGTATACACTTCCAAATAATTCGCTAATTTATGTACTTCCAATATAAAATACAATTAATTAGTTGAATTATATAATAATTTTTTTGTTAAGGGAAATTTCTCCTCAAACGAACTTTTTTCAAACTATATTACTAAATTATAATTTTATAGACAAATAATTAAATTTTTTGGAAATTTTGTTCAAGGCTATGTATATACTTGTCAGGTATACACAAGGTTTAGAGTTTTAAAAAATTTTCTTAAAAGTTGATTTCATTAAAAGGCAAGTATAATACCTCCATTTATGCCAATTGAATAGAGTCTTTCTTTTTCAGGAGTATTTTTCCGCAAAGGTGTAAAAAAGTAAGTGAACTGTGGCATAAGCATAAAACCAATTTTATCAGAAATAAATGCCTGCACCCCTGTGCCTATATTTCCTCCCATAATAAAATTATTCAGATTTGAATCATCTCGGGTAAATTCCGTTGTTTTCGTCAAAACTCCTGATGAATAATATTCAGTTTTTTCCTTAGCCTCTATCAAGTAATTAAAAGATGGGCCAACTCTGAGAAATAGAGCAAATTTCTCTTTTTTAATGTAACTATAATCTACAAATACGGGAAATTCCAATAATTCTGCCTTAAAGGATCCTTTGGTCTGATCATTTCCATTTAAAGCAGCATTTAATGGTTTTTTATAACCTTTTCTACTGTACCTTCCTCCAAGACCAAAGGCAAATCTATCATTGAGGTGTTTTTCAAAATTTAGTCCCACCGAATAACCGTAAGTACCAGTTTCTTTTTTCCTCATTTCTTTAGTGTTTGACTGGTCACTTGTAACACTTAAAAATCTTGAAGTATATTCAGGGGAGTAGTATATAGTTATTTTCCATGGATCATGTATTTTTTGGGCTGTCGCAACATTATCCGTGATTGTAAAAAAGCAAATGGCAACAACGACTAATAGACCAGTATATCTGTTTTTAAGAGGTGCTTTCATTGGGCTTTGGTTATAAAGAATGTAACTATGCAGGGGTCTTTTTGTTTTTTTGACAACTGATGTCCTGTCTACTGCTGAAAGCGCTTTTATGAGGAATTAAATATTTCCTTCCTGGTATTCGTTCTTTCATAAAATAATCTTTTATGAAAGGCATAGTTTTAATTTTGTTATTTCTTGAAATATCACATTTGGCATTTGGACAAAACCTGAATGTCAGAGAACAGGATGTTCTTTTCAGAAAGCATCTGGTGAGATCACTTTCTTTAAAAGACCCTAGAAATATTGACTTATTTGGGGAAAATGCGGTTTTGTCGGAAATTTTGCTAGAAGCTGTTGAAAAGGGTAATCTTTTAGCATATAAGGACAGGTCTTGCAAGGAAGAGGTATCTAGAGATGAAATATTAACTAAAGTCATTATGTCGAATGAAGATACTGTCGGTTTTATTTTTACTTGTTCTTTAAAGGAAATAGAATTGGGGGAAGATATTATCTTTGATAAGCACAGATCGGAATTTTCTTTTGAGCAAAAATATATTGGTTTGATAATTCCTCAATCAGAAAATTACAGAGGTATAACTGAGCCACTTGCCTATTTCAAATACACTGATTGTATTAAGGTCTTTAATCAGGATGAAAGAGCATATAGCTTGAATTTTTCAGGTGTTAAGGTTCCTTTTCATGATTTGTTTCTGACCCATTCCTATAAATCTTACATTGTAAAAATCGGGAATGGCAATTATTTTGATCAGCTCTATCCGAGCGCTTCAAAAGCGTTCATTGCTGCAAGACACCAGGAAAACCTACTTAATGATTACCTATATAAATTTTTCAATCCATGATTAGAATGTGGGATAAATAGTAATATCAGGATAAATTGGTACAAGAATAATTATGTGGTCACAAATATTTTTCGTGAAAAAGCCATCGAACGAAGAAAAGGTTTCGTAATTTTAAACCATGGCAAATACTGCTAAAGAAAAAATTCAGCAAGATCACATCCCTGAGGAAACGCTTGTTGGTCTGTTAAAAAGCAAAGACCAGAAAGCATTGGAATACCTTTATGATCATTATTCTCCTGCTGTATTTGGAATCGTTTTACGGATAGCGAATTCTGAAAAAACAGCTGAAAGGGTATTTAAAGAAGTATTTTCTGAAATTTTAAAAAGAATATCAGAATTCAATCATAAAACAGAAAAGTTTTTTGACTGGCTTTTGAGAATTGCCAGAAGTACTGCTTTAGATTTGGTTAGCAAAAGGGGATTTAAGCAGGATAATTTATCAGATTTAGTGCAGTTAAAGTCACAAGAGGGAATTCTTGGTAATACAGAACCTGCAGTTTCAAGAGATTTTCTTAACAACCTTAATCCTGAACAAAAGCATTATCTGGACCTGATTTATTTCCAGGGTCTGACTATTGAACAAATTGCTGATAAGTTTAATCAACCGGCAAATGCAGTAAGAAATAAGGCTAAGGCAGCTTTGCACATGTTAAAAGCTTTACACTCCTGAAAATGACTTCACAAGAATTAATTAATTCCGGTAAACTGGAGCTTTATGTTCTGGGAGAGCTATCAGAAGCAGAGGCTCGTGAAATTGAAATAGCAAGTGCAGGAAATCCGGATGTTAATGAGGAAATAAGAATACTTCAAAATGCATTGAGAAAATATGTAATGTGTTTTGAGAAAACACCTCCATTGGGTTACAAGAGACAAGTGCTTGAGGATTTGGCAAGGCAGAATGAAGAACGTCAAGCAGAAGAAAGCTCCAGAAAAGCAGTTAATGAGAAAGTAGAGAAGTTTGAAATATTAGAGGAAAAAAGGAAAACCTCAAAAATTTTACTTCCAATATTTATTGTTACTTCTGTCATGTCATTAATTGCTGCGGTTTTTTTTGCCTACAGAATGCAAAATGCAAATAATGACCTGGTAAATCTGAATTCGGATAATTCCCTGGTTAAAGAGTCTTCATTAAAAGAAAAAGAAACCCTTTTGCAGGAGATAGTTAGTGTTAAAAGCGAATTGGAATCTGCGCTTTTAAGTGTTGAAGTGCTAAAGGATTCTAATTTTACAAAAGTTGAAATGATTAGCCCTGATGGTACTTTGAGAGTTCCACTTTATTGGAATAAATCAAATGGGGAAGTTTTTGTGGACGGCGCAAATATCAATGCATTGGGAGAGGATAAGACCTATCAGCTTTGGTCAATAAATGAAGGAATTCCTGAAAACTCTGGTACTGTTACTCCAAATATAAAATATTTGCAAAAAATGAAAGGGACTTCAACTGCTGAGGCCTTTTCGCTAACGATTGAATCTAAAGGAGAAATTACAGATCCTTCATTTGAAAATATTTATGCTACTATTACTTTAGAATAGAAAGTATAAAATTCATTTAAAAAGGCCGGACAATGAATTAAATCACTGTCCGGCTTTTGTTTTTTAGACTGTTTATTTTTTAATAAGGATAGTAAATCAAGCTTCTGTATTCCGGATGTTCTACAAGATAATCCTGAACACAAGTACATGATGCCTTGATCCGTGCATTTTTAGTTTTGACAAAATTGAGTGCATATTCAACAATGGTTGAACGAAGCTCATTGGCCTGTTTTAAGGTCTGAGGAATAAAAGAACTTATAAAATCCCAGACAAGGTCATTCCATTTAATGTATTTCAAATTACATTCAACCCCTTCTACTGTGGTGAAGAATTTTCTTTCTTCTTCATTATGTCTGATCATTACTTTTGTCATTCTCTCCATTGCTTTTACTCTCCTCTATATCAACATGGAAAGTTAAAGGATTGTTAAGGATGAAATTTCAAATGGATTCAAATTTAAAAGTTTTGTCCTTAATGTATTTGGTAATGAGTGTATAAGGTCAGAGTTTAGATTGAACCATGCAGTCATTTTGTCAAGCAAAGGGCCATCAGTAGTCACAATAATTCCTTTTGAGATAAGTAGTTGTTTGTCTGCATCAGGAACAAGTTCTGCATTTGATTTTGGGGAAATTTCTTTGAGAAGTGTCTTAATCCTGCCACTATTGGAAACAGGTGCGTCAAAATACCAGGTTACAGACTTTGGTTTGAAATTCCATAGGAAAGAGCTTATCTGGGACAAAGCTTCGGGTGTTTCCATTACTTTTTTATAACTACCATGTATGGAAGCAAGGTCCCTTATACATCCATCCATCCCAATAAAAAGACATGCTCCAGAATAAAAGGACTCAATGGTTATTAACGTGTTAAATCCGTCAATAAATAAGTCAGCATTTTTAAGAGATGCTGCACTTTTTTGCATTGACAACCGATGTTTCAGAGAATCAAGGGAGCAACAACTCCGACGCACTGCCATTTGTTGACGGAAATTAAGACGGTACCTGTCTCCTACCAGTTTAAGAGAAGAAGCTTCATTATATTTTTTTGAAAGCAACCATGAAAGATCTTCCACTGCATTCCTTAAATCTGGCAATTTTGTTTCATTAAAATTGCTCTCATCATTTGGATGGGCTCCTCTATGCTTTCTTTTATCCGGCATTTAGAGCTTATCTTTAAGAAATGAAGCTGTGTAATTATTTTTCAGCTTAACCAGATCTTCGGGTACTCCTTCGAAGGTAACATTTCCTCCTCCGTCTCCTCCTTCTGGTCCCATATCAATGATCCAGTCTGCGCATTTAATCATATCCATATTATGCTCTATGACGATAACTGAATTTCCTTGTTCAACTAGGGCATTAAGTGCGGTCAATAGTTTTTTGATATCATGAAAATGAAGTCCTGTTGTAGGTTCGTCAAAAATAAAGAGTATATGTTCTTTTGCTTCTGAAGACCCTTTTCCTAAAAAGCTAGCCAGTTTAACCCTTTGTGCTTCTCCTCCGCTTAAAGAGTTGGATGACTGACCAAGTTTAATGTATCCAAGTCCCACATCAGCGAGAGGTTTAAGTTTTTCAAGAATTTTAGGCTTGTCTCCAAAGAATTTAAGACTTTCATCTATGGTCATATCAAGCACATCTGTGATGTTTTTATCTTTATAAATAACCTCCAGAATTTCCTGTTTGAATCTTTTGCCGTTACAGCCTTCACATTTAAGATGAATGTCGGCCATAAACTGCATCTCAACGGTTACAACTCCCTCTCCCTGACAGATCTCGCATCTTCCCCCTTCAATGTTAAATGAGAAATTCCCTGGTTTATAGGCTCGGGCTTTTGCCAAAGGTTGTTCGCTATAAAGATTTCTTATGGCATCGTAGGCTTTTACATAAGTCACGGGATTTGAGCGAGAGCTTTTGCCAATAGGGTTTTGATCAACAAACTCCACTTGTGAAACCTTTCCTAATATTCCTCCAATCCCATCGTAACGGCCAGTAAATTCACCCATGTTTCCATGAAGCTTCTTAAGAGCGGGATAAAGTATTTTTTTAACAAGTGTGGATTTTCCAGAACCACTCACTCCTGTAATCATACAAAGTGTATTCAGTGGAAATTTAACTGTAAGATTATTCAGGTTATTTTCTCTTGCTCCTTTTACTTCTACAAAATCATGCCAGGCACGTCTTCTCTTTGGAACGGAAATGCCTTCAGTTCCATGCAAATACCTTGATGTATGAGAGACATTTTCATCCTTCATTTCTTCTATGCTACCTTGAAAGATTAATTGTCCTCCGTGAGCCCCCGCATCCGGACCTATATCAATAATCTGATCTGCAGCCCTCATAACCTCCTCTTCATGCTCTACAACTATGACTGTATTTCCTATATTTCTTAAATCTTCAAGTACAGAAACGAGTTTTCTTGTATCTCTCGGATGCAAACCGATACTTGGTTCATCCAATATATACATAGACCCAACAAGCGCACTGCCAAGAGATGTAGCGAGCCTTATTCTTTGATACTCCCCTCCTGACAGTGTAGAAGAGACTCGATTTAAAGTAAGATAGCCAAGTCCAACTCTGTCCAGGTAATTTAACCTGCTGGAGATTTCTTTTAAAATTCTACCTCCAACCTGCTTTTCGTGAGAGTTTAGTTTTATCTGATTAAAGAACTCAATACACTTGCTTATTGGCATGAGTACCTGGTCCACGATTGATTTTCCATCTATTTTTACATAGGATGCATCTTTTCTTAATCGTGTTCCTCTGCAATCCGGACATGTAGTTCTTCCCCTGTACCTGGACAACATTACTCTATATTGAATTTTGTGAGTTTTGCTTTCGAGGTAATTGAAAAAGTCATTTAGCCCATTAAAATATTTATTGCCTTCCCATAGTAAGGATTTTTCTTTTTCGTCCAGATCCGAATAGGATCTGTGAATGGGGAAGTCGAATTTTATGCCATTTTTTAAAAGTGGTTCAGCCCATTTTTGCATCTTTTCGCTTCTCCAAGGGGCTATTACTCCCTCATAAACAGATAAAGATTTATCAGGAAATACGAGATCCTCATCAATGCCAAGAACATGGCCGAAGCCCTCACATCTTTTACAGGCACCAAATGGATTGTTAAAGCTGAAAAGGTTGACAGACGGTTCTTCAAAAGAAATTCCGTCGAGTTCAAATTTATCGGAAAACGTTTCTCTTTTTTTTCCTGGCACCTCTACAATACAATATCCTTCCCCTTCAATGAATCCGGTTTGTATGGAATCGGCAAGTCTGAAGTTTAAGTCTTCATCATTTTTATTTACCATTGCCCGATCTATTAACAGATGAAAATCTTTCACCTTTTTAATGGAGGTGGCATCTTCCATTAACTCTTCAATTGCAAGTACCGTTTCATCTATCAGAATTCTGGAGAATCCCTTTTGTAAAAGCAGATTGAGAACGTCTTCTTTTTTCTTTTTATCAGGGAATTTTTGCGGGGCGAGAATTTGTATTTTTTCTCTTTCTGGTAAGCTGTTGATATAATTTAAAACATCTTCTACAGAGTGTTTTTTAACTTCATTTCCTGACACGGGAGAAAAAGTCTTTCCTATCCTGGCAAAAAGAAGTTTTAAATAATCATAAATTTCGGTTGTTGTTCCAACAGTAGAACGGGGATTTTTACTGTTGATTTTCTGCTCAATTGCAATAGCAGGAGAAATTCCCTTTATATAATCTACTTCAGGTTTTTCCATTCTTACCAGAAATTGTCTGGCATATGCATTTAAGCTTTCCACATACATTCTCTGTCCCTCGGCAAATAGTGTGTCAAATGCTAAAGAAGATTTCCCGGATCCTGATAAACCTGTTATAACCACCAGTTTATTTCTGGGAATTGCTACAGAAAGATTTTTCAGATTATTTACTCGGGCATTTTTAATAATGATGTATTTTTTGGGATCAAGCTGATCTAAAACATCTGTTTTTTCCGCCGTAACTACTTTTCCCATAAATTAAATAGACAATTGTTTGTTTCGTAACAATTTTTCTCAAAATAAGTATATATATCCATTGTGCTTTTGGAATATCCAAAAATAATAATTAACTTTAAAATACATTAGTTCAATTATTTTATTCAATTGAACAATTGTTTCACCCTAAACCCCTACAATATCGAGATAGACTACTACGTTAACTAAACGTGGAATTGAAAATGAAAAACGCTGCTATTATTAGTGATGCTAAATTGGTATCGCTTTACATCAGTGGTGACGAGAATTCTTTTGCTCAACTGCTTAAAAGGCATAAAGCAAAGGTGTACACTACCATCTATCTCATTGTTAAAGATCAATACATAGCCGAAGACCTACTGCAGGAGACTTTTATCAAGGCTATTAAAAAACTTAAATCCGGAGATTATAACGAAGAAGGAAAGTTTTTACCATGGATTGTGAGAATTGCTCATAACCTTGCAATAGACTATTTCCGTAGAGAAAAACGTTATCCTACTATAATAATGGAGGATGGGTCGAATATTTTCAATTCACTCGATTTTTCAGAGGACTCAACGGAATCGTTGCAGATAAAAGACGAAACCCACGCTATTCTGAGGAAATTGATTCAAACCCTCCCGGAACCTCAAAGAGAGGTCCTGCTAATGAGACATTATGGCGAAATGAGTTTCCAGGAAATTGCTGATGCGACAGGAGTTAGCATCAACACGGCTTTGGGAAGAATGCGCTATGCTCTCATTAACCTGAGGAAAAAGCTCGAAAAACAAAATGTAGCCTATGATAAAAATTTTTACCCAGAATGATGTAATCCGTTTAGTTTACAATGAAGTAAATGATGAAGAAAGGGACGAAATTTTGCATGCCCTCATTAAGGATAACGACCTGGCACTCTTTTATGCTGAGTTGCTTGAACTGGAAAGTTCAATGCTTAGCCTTAAAGTAGAGCCATCTCAAAAATCTATCGATGACATCATCAACTTTTCTAAAACTTACGTTCATCGCTAAAAAACTAAAAAGGGTCTTGATTCAAGGCCCTTTTTTCTTTTAAAAAGTTTTTTCATATACTGAAAATCCTCTATTTTTCTAAAATTGAACATTCCAGATGCTCTGATGCTGAAGAAAGAACGCTTTGAAAAATTCCTGGATCATTTTAGTAAAAATTTTCCTGAACCTGAAACAGAATTAAATTATAACAATCCCTATGAATTGCTTGTTGCCGTTATTCTGAGTGCTCAGTGTACTGATAAAAGGGTAAATATGGTAACTCCAAAATTATTTGAGAGATATCCTTCTCCTGAAATTATGGCAAATGCCTCTGCTGAGGAGATATTTGAGTTAATCAGAAGCATTTCGTATCCCAACAATAAATCCAAGCATCTGGCCGGAATGGCAAGAATGCTTATCAGTGATTTCAATGGAGAGGTGCCGGAGAAAGTGGAAGACCTTCAGAAATTGCCAGGAGTTGGAAGGAAAACCGCAAATGTCATAGCCTCCGTAATTTATAATCAGCCCACAATGGCTGTGGACACGCATGTTTTCAGAGTATCCAAACGTATAGGGTTAGTTTCAGAAAAAGCAAAAACTCCTCTTGAAGTAGAAAAGGAATTGGTTAAACATATTCCGAAAGAACTTATTCATAAAAGTCATCACTGGCTGATCTTGCACGGCAGATATATATGTCTGGCAAGAAATCCGCAATGCAATCTTTGCCCGCTTACTGCTATCTGTAAGTATTACCAAAAGTTGCCTTCAGCCAAACAAGAAGAAATGAAGTTTTAATCTATGTGTGGAATTAATGTTATCGTAGATAAGACACGTCTTCTTGATGAAAGCTGCATCAAAAATATGAATGCAGCTACACTTCATCGAGGACCTGATCATTCAGGCATTTGCATTTTTAAAAATTCTTCATGTAACATTTTTCTAGGTAATAACAGATTAAAGATCACAGATCCTCACAGTCGGTCTGACCAGCCAATGGTTAGCGTAGATCAGAATTATGGAATCTCTTACAACGGTGAGGTTTATAATTACAAGTCTTTGAAAAGTACTCTGCTTTCTGATTTTGACTTCAAAACAGATGGAGATACAGAAACAGTTTTTTATAAAATAATTAAAAGCGGCCTTCTGAGTGCAGGTGAATTTAATGGCATGTTTGCATTCGCTTTTTATGATCATGCTAAACAAACAATAAGTATCTGCAGAGACGAAAGAGGAATTAAGCCGATTTATTATTTTGAAGATGAAAACTACTTTATTGCATCATCGGAAATAAAGGGAATTCTGGCAACAGGTCTTGTTAGAAAAGAACTGAATGACAAAGAAATATATAACTATCTCCATTTTAAATATGCCCGACGACCTAATACCTTTTACAAGAATATTTTTGAGCTGGAGCCTGGGACATATCTTCAGTTGAATAATCATTTCCAGAGAGAAACCAGATCCTTTAAGTCGAACACTTCTATTGGTTATCCCTTTAAGAAGCAGCATTATAATAAGGAAGAAATTTTAGAAAAGTCTGAAGAAATCATTCAACAGGCAATAAGGGAACAGACATATTCAGCGGGGAGATCAGGAATTTTTCTCAGCGGCGGTGTAGATTCTACGTTGCTTTTGGCTGTTTCAAAGGAGTTGTTTGGAAGCGGGGTAAAAACGTATAGCATTGTAAATAGCAAGGAGGAAGCGTGGGCGGGTACAGAGGACTTCTCATACTCGAGGCTTGCTGCAAAAAAATATAAGTCGTCGCATACAGAGCTCCAGATTTCTTCTGTTGATCTTGAACGTCTTGATGAAATAATTCAAAAGCTAGATCAGCCCATTGCAGATAGTGCAATATTACTTACTTATCTTTTGTCTGAAAGAGCTTTTGAAGATGTAAAAGTTATTTTATCGGGGGCTGGCGCAGATGAAATTTTTGCCGGATATAACAGGCATAAGGCTTTCAACATTTATCTGAAATATTTCAGGAACTCCTTGGCCATTCATACAGGTCATGTTTTAGGTGAAATTCAATCCTATAGATCAAAATTCCTTCGTCTTATATCAAGGTTTTTAAGTGACATAGACCAGGATCCTCAAACTACTTTTTATAATTTTTCCAATTTAAAGTTCCGGGATTTTCTTCGTTTGCAAGAGTTTGGAGAGCTCTGGAATAAAGACCAATTGCTTGATTCTGCCCTTAACTTTGATAAAAACTACTATCTGGTAAATGACATTTTATGTCTTACAGATCAGATGACCATGACACACTGCCTTGAAGCCCGGGTTCCTTATCTGGATAAAAATACCGTTGTATGGTCTGAATCATTGGGAGCTAGCACGTTGCTTAAAAATGGTCCCAAATGGATTTTGAAAGAATTGCTACAAAGAAAAGGCGGTGTGGACTTTGTGAGAAGGAAAAAAGAAGGTTTTGGTTTGCCTCTTAAGAGTTGGTTTGAAAAAGATGAAGGAAAAAACATACTTAATCAGCTAAAAGAAAAAAATCAAATTTTGTATCGGTATTTCCCATATTACAAAGTAGATCAAATGATCGAACATCAGGAACGGAGATCTGCAGATTATACTGCTGAGTTATGGGCCCTCATTATTCTGAGCCGCTGGCTTAAATTCAATTTTGAATGAGAATATTATACATTCATCAATATTTTAAGACTCCACAGGAAGGCGGAGCTATACGCTCCTGGCATCTGGCAAATGCTCTGGCTGATGATGCTCATGAAGTTTTGGTCATTAGTTCTCACAATAAAAAATCTGGACTTCGGCATTTTGGAAATGTGAAGGTCCATTATGTAAAGGTAGCTTATGATAACTCTTTTAGTTATGGTAAAAGAATAAGAGCTTTCGTGTCTTTTTCTTACAAGGCATTAAGAATTATCATGTCTGAAAAAAGACCAGACCTTTTATTTGCTACTTCTACCCCGCTTACGGTTGGAATTCTTGCATTAGTGATAAAGAAGCTCAAAGGTATTCCGTATATTTTTGAAGTGAGAGACCTTTGGCCCTTGGTGCCAGAGGAAATGGGCATTTTCAAGAATAAATCTATTATTAAAACGGCGTATTTTTTTGAGAAAAAGATCTATAAAAACGCGGATAGAATAATTGCTCTTTCCCCGCCTATCGAAACGTATATCTCTACGAGGATTAATGATAAGAAAAAAGTAGTTTGTATTCCTAATTTTTCAGATTGTGAATATTTTGTACCCCACAAAAATACTTATTCCGATAAGTATCCATTAGTGAATGGGAAGTTTGTTATTGGGTATTTTGGGGCTGCGGGAAAGGCTAATGATCTTTTACGACTGGCAGAGGCTGCAGCTTATTTTAAAAATGCAGGAATAAGGAAGGTAGTTTTTCTGGTAATATCTTCAGGTGCGGAGCTTTTTGAAATCCAGCGATATGCATTTGGGCACGATCTTGATAATATCATTTTTTCAGATTTTCAGGATAAAGAAAAAATCAGAGAAGCACTGAGTTTATGCGATGCTTCTTATGTTTCCTATGCAGATTTTCCTTCCCTTTGGACAGGAAGCCCTAATAAATTTTTTGATGGTATTGCATCAGGAAAGCTTATCATTCTGAATTTTGAAGGTTGGATAAAAGCTATTGTTGAAGAATATGATTGCGGCATTTATTATGACCGGAATAAGCCAGAACAGTTATGGGAAAAACTTGAGCCCTTCCTTAATAATTCAGGTCTATTAGAAAAGGCACAAGTAAACTCCCGCAGACTTGCTCTTGAAAAGTTTTCAAAGAAAGACCTGGTTGCGAAATTCCTGACTCTCTTCAAATAGAAAGCAGAGCTTCTGTCAGTTATTTTGTAGGCTTCTTTGGTTTGTATTTAGATTCTTCAAAAATCTTCCTCGCATTTTTATCTGCCATAAGATCTTGAAGTGTAACATCCGGGTGATCTTTCATATACTTTCTTACGATCTGCCATCCTAGCCAGCGGCCAATGCGTCCAGGGCACTTTTCTCCTATTTCACTGATCTTTGGAGATTCACCAATATATTTTTCGATTATCCTTGGCTTGGTTTCGTAAAACAGTTTCTTATCAATGAAATGCCCCCAGATCACATCCAGATTTTTCTCAATATCCTCAACTGTCTTTCCTGGATACATGATCAGAAGACTGTCTGGAGTCTCTGGCAATACCCTTTCCATGAAATAAAGCGTTTTCCCGTGATAGATCATATGTGCAAGCATGGTCTCATCTTTCGGATCGACGTCATTAAATTTATTTGAAAGTGCCATTGCGATCATAGGTGCAATGAAAGGCTTGTCATATCGGCTTAGAAAATATTCATAAGTTACAGGCCGAAATTGAGCTTTAGGTCCGAGAAAATAATCTGTACTTATTACCACCAGGCTATCTGATACAGAAATATCTTTGTTGAATTTGAAGCCGGTTACTATAGTATTGACTTCCGGAGCATTGTAAGTAGGGTAATAAAATTTTATATTTTCAAAAAGGTCGGTAAGTTGATCTTTCAGATATGGTGGCTGATTGATATATTTTTCAGACTCTTCATAAAATGATTTGAGCTGAGGATTGCTGTACAGATTAAACATGAAGTCGACCATTTTAGGATCGGCAGCAGCATTTGGTACTTCGAGGTATTCAGCAGAAAACCGAGGGTGCTTTTCTAAAAAAATCTTAACATCTTTAGGGGTCTTCACGTTAAACAGACCTTGTGAAAGATTTTCGTAGTGAATATTGAGTTTTGGCTTTTCGTCTTTAGGAATGGTAATCCTTTTCTTTTCCTGATTGTCCTCTTTGCAGGAGAAAAGAGCAAATACTAAAAAGGTAAAAATGAAAAACCTGGGTAACATGTTATTAGAAATTAAGTATATATTTACACTGAACAAAATTACTTTTATCAAATCGTAAAACTATGAAAAAAGCATTTTTATTATGTTGTATTCTGTTTTTAAGTATTACATCATATTCGCAAGTGAAGTTGGGTCTTAAGTTTGCTCCGGGCTTCAGTTTTAACAGGGTGTCAGCAGATGATAAGGCTGCTGTTGATTTCAAAGGAAATGGCCTTGGAATAAGATTTATCGCTGGTCCTGAAGTTTATTTTTTGATAGGGGACAATGCGGCTTTTGTAACAGGAGTTTGGTTTTCTTCAAGAAGGGTGGGAATTAAATACGTAGGAGCAGGGACCTCGGCAAAAGAGACTTATAACCTTCAATATATATCACTTCCTGCATATTTGAAATTGTATACCAATGAGATTGCAACTGACATGAAAGTTTATTTTAATGTAGGGGGTTCTTTTGATGTCAAAATAAAAGATAACGTAATAAAAACGGATCTTACTGATTCATATATCAGAAAGTGGAGACCAATTGATGCAACCATTCTTTTAGGTACTGGTATCCAACTGCAAATGGGAGAAAGTACTTTTCTTCTTGCAGGTGTAAGTTATAACAGAGGGCTTATCAATGCAGCTTCAAAGAGAAGATTTGACGTGCCTGACAAAAGTGGAAATACAATAGATCCTAAATTGAAAATTAATACTGACTTAATTTCACTTGATCTAGGGTTGAGATTCTAAGAAAAGGTAGAATTAAAAAAATCCTGAATGAACAGGGGGAAGAAATCAGACGATCTCGATTTCTTCTCCCTGTTCGTTTTTAAACTTAAATTCAGTAATTCCCAGAGAAGTATCTTTTTCCATTCTTATCCATCTCTGATATTTGAAGAACCATTTTACCCGGCGAGACATTAATCCTTGGGTGAAATATGCATGCAGATAAGGGTGCAGAGCAATACGAATATGTTTTTCGTTTTGCTTATTAATGATGTATTCGAGATTGTTTTCCAGTTGATCGGAAACAAGAATGCTGGCTGTAATTTTTCCTGTGCCATTACAGGTTGGACAGGTTTCCAGGGTACTGATGTTCATTTCCGGTCTTACCCTCTGACGGGTAATCTGCATAAGACCGAATTTAGATAAAGGAAGAATGACAAATTTGGCCCTGTCGTCCTTCATCTCTTCCCTCATTTTTTCATAGACAATTCTCCTGTTGTCAGCCTTCTTCATGTCTATGAAGTCCACTACAATGATACCGCCCATATCCCGCAGCCTGAGCTGACGTCCGATTTCTTTGGCGGCTTCAAGGTTTACGGCAAGGGCAGTATTTTCCTGATCACTTTCCGCATTGGATTTATTCCCGCTGTTGACATCAATTACATGAAGCGCTTCAGTATGTTCTATGATCAGGTATCCGCCACCCGGCAGACTAACTGATTTTCCGAAAAGGGTCTTCAGCTGTTTTTCAATTCCGGCAGCCTCAAACAGTTTAACTTTTCCCTGATGCAGTTTTACTATTTTTTCTTTATCCGGAGCGATTGTCTTGATAAAATTTCTGATTTCATCGTAACTTTCTTTGCTGTCGATAGAAATAGTATCAAAGCTTTCATTTAGCATGTCCCTCAGTATAGAGGAAGCTCTGCTCAATTCTCCGATAACCAGATCTCTGGGTTTGGCGGTTTTAAGAGCTTTAAATCCGTCTTCCCATTTTTTTACAAGCGTTCTGAGATCTCTGTCAAGTTCGGCGACATCTTTTCCTTCTGCAACAGTTCTTATAATAACGCCGAAGTTTTCGGGTTTGATAGAAGTTACAAGTCTGGTAAGGCGGAGTCTTTCGTCTTTTTCGGTGATTTTTTTAGAGACGCTGATTACATCAGAGAAGGGGACAAGCACAATGTATCTTCCAGCAAGAGAAATTTCACAAGATAATCTTGGCCCTTTGCTGGATATCGGCTCTTTGACGACCTGCACGAGTATCTGCTGATTTTTGGTCAGCACCTGGCTGATTTTCCCATCTTTGGGAATATCTTTCTCCAAGTTAAATTTATTGAGCTTGGAAGTCGCTTTAGAGTTAGTCTGAACAAATTTTGAATATTTGGTCAGGGATTTAAATTGGGGGCCTAGATCAAGGTAATGAAGAAAGGCGTCTTTCTCATATCCCAGATCGATAAAGGCAGCATTTAAACCAGGTACAAGTTTTTTAACAGTTCCCAGATAAATATCTCCCACGTTAAATTGATGACCACTTGTTTCAAAGTGACATTCAATTAAACGTTTGTCTTTCAGAAGGGCAATACGATTCCCTTTCTGAGTAACATTAATTAGGAGTTCGTTACTCAAACCAGTTATTTTGTTTTAAAAAATAAACAAATAGAAATTACCAGTCCAAAAGAAACTATTGAACTGGCGGAAAAGTGGAAAACTGGAAACTGAAAAGGATTATTTTTTCTTGTGTCTGTTTTTTCTTAGACGTTTTTTCCTTTTGTGAGTAGCAATTTTATGTCTCTTTCTTTTTTTTCCGCAAGGCATAATCTGTAAATTTTATTTTGTAAACTTTATTTTAATTCCTTTAAATAACTGTCTATGGTTGAAGCGAATACAGGATCTGTATTAAGCATCTTTGCTTTTACAAAGTATTGTTTTGCTTCAGATCTTTTTCCCATTTCATATTGTGCTATCCCCATATATATAAGGCCAGCAGTATGGTTTGGATTAATTTTCAAAAGATCATTAAACCTAGAAATTGCTTTTTCATGCTGCCCGGATTGAAGAGAAAGAATTCCAAGATCAAAGATTGCAACCTGATTATCAGGCGAATCTTTTAGAATTTCTCTCAGCATCGTGATACCTTTCATTGGTTCAGGGCCTCCGACATATGTCATTGCCATTTTGGCTTTAACATCATAAGATTTCGGATTGTTCTCCAGAATTTTTTCATAGAAAGATCTGGACTTGGCACTGAAATCAGCTTTTTCAGCATCTCCGGCAACAATTGCAGCCTGATTGTAGGCGTCTCCTGCTTTTTCCCATGTTTCCGGCTTTGGATCCAAAGCGGCAACTTCTGCTGAGAATTTGGCTGCACTGTCAAAAACCATAGCTTTTAAATACAGCCTGGAAATTGAGTCGGCAAATTTAAGCTTTTTTTCTTTATTAGAAAAGGAATAATAATTCTTTCTAAGAACCTCTATTTTTTCAAGGTCCTCCTTATTAACAGATTTGGTATGCTCATCCGGAGCAACAGGTGCAGATTCAGAGCTGTTTTGGGCTGTTTGTGTCGATGATTTTAATTGCTTGTCATTTTTGATAATGACCTTCGGCAATTGGAAAATCAAAACCACAAATATGACCGAGGTTATAATCAGAGCTATTTGTGGTTTTGTCATTAGTTTGTTTTTGTTCAAAATTACTAATTTCTTTCTTCTTTAACAGGACCTTCTTTAACAGAAGTTTTAATTTTTTCTACAAAAGTTTTAGAAGGCTTAAAACTTGGAATATAATGCTCATCAATTATGATAGCTGTATTTTTTGAAATGTTCCTTGCAACTTTCTTTGCTCTTTTCTTATTTACGAAGCTTCCAAAACCTCTTACATAAATATTCTCGCCTTCAGACATTGTTGATTTGATAACATTGAAGAAAGCCTCTACCGTTGCAGAAACATCTGTTTTATCTACGCCGGTTTTTTCAGCAATTTCTGCGATTACTTCTGCTTTTGTCATAATTATAAATTATATTTAATTAATAGGGAATTTTTTAATTGTGAATACTGAGCTGATTTACTTCGTAAGCAAATTTGGGAAATAAAAATTAGCACCGTGTTCCTAATTCTCTCTAAATCTTACTTTTGTAATATAATAACGTGGAAAACAAAGAATTCGTTTGTCAATTAATTACCTGGTACTCAAAAAACAAGCGTGATTTGCCTTGGAGAGAAACCCAAAATCCTTATATAATATGGCTTTCAGAGATACTTCTTCAACAAACCAGGGTAGATCAGGGTATGCCCTATTTTTACAAGTTCATAGATAATTATCCTGATGTGAGCAAGTTGGCAAAAGCAGAAGAAAGGGAGGTTTTGAGATTGTGGGAGGGCCTGGGATATTATTCAAGGGCCAGAAACTTACATGCAACGGCAAAACTGATTGTGGAAAAATATAGTGGAATTTTTCCTCAATCTTATAATGAGCTATTAAAACTTAAAGGTGTTGGTCCATATACAGCTGCAGCAATTGCCTCCTTTTCCTATAACGAACCTGTCGCTGTTGTTGATGGAAACGTCTATAGGGTTCTTTCCCGATTTTTTGGAATAAAAGATGATATTGCCTCTCCTTCAGGAGTTAAGAAGTTTCGTGAGCTGGCAAATGCTCTGATTCCGATAAAAGATCCCTCCACTTACAATCAGGCAATTATGGAGTTTGGAGCTTTGCATTGCGTACCTGTGAAACCAAAATGTGAAAATTGCCCGGTTTCGGCTCAATGCTATGCTTTCGGGGCAAATGAACAATCTTCCCTTCCGGTGAAAAATAAAAAAATAATAAAGAAGAACAGGCACTTTAATTATTTGGCTTTTGTATGGAAAGATAAGATTTTAATGAAAGAAAGAAAAGGTAAGGACATCTGGCAGGGATTATATGAATTTTATAATAATGAATCTTCTGAAATACTGGATCCTGGAAATTTATTAGAAAAACTTCCTTCTAGTGAGTTAACTATAGTGAAGTCATCGGAGGTGATGAAACATATTTTGACTCATCAAATACTTTTTTGTAAGGGACATATAATAAATGTGAATTCGAAGTCAGCATTTAACGCTATAAAAGGTGCTTTGGACCTGAACGAATTCTCTATTAATCAGATAAATGACCTTCCGAAACCGGTTTTGATCCAAAGATTTTTGAAGCAATGTGAATTTTAATTATCTTTAGCTCTATTATATTATTAATTAATAAACCTTTAAAAAAACAATCAGCTATGAGCGGTGTAAACAAAGTAATTCTGGTGGGACGCCTTGGGAAAGATCCTGAAATCAGAGTAATGGAATCCGGAAGAAAGGTGGCAAGCTTCACCTTAGCCACTTCAGAGGTCTACAAAGACAAAAACGGAGAAAGAGTAGAACAAACCGAATGGCATAATGTGTCTTTCTGGGGGCCTATTGCAGATGTAATTGAAAAATATCTGAAAAAAGGCAATCAGCTTTATGTCGAAGGTAAGCTGAGAACACGTTCTTATGAAGATAAGGAGGGTGTGAAAAAATACACCACGGAAATCATCGGACAAAATATGTCCATGCTTGGCGGTGGTGGAGCAAGACAGGCAGATGGAGGTGAGGCGAGAACTTCATACACTTCTGAGCCAGTAGCACAATCCGCTTCTGTGGACGATGATATGGACGATTTGCCTTTTTAATTAATATTTAAGTTTTATTTAACCAAATTAGAATATGGATTCGGATGAACCTGGCCCCGCCAATTTAAATAAGTTACCAGATTTTGTGTGTCTTGACTTTTTCATCGAATCATTAATTTCAAAAAGATTTCATTATTGTAAGTTCCTGGTTATTTTTATCCAGACAGGTTTTTCTGTTTTGGATAAAAATAATTTCAGGAACTTATTCTTTTGCCAATACGGTTCACAATTAATGACAACTAATTATGGCTTATAATCCGTTTTCTTGGGTAATAAAGTCAATGTCGTTGCTTGAAAAGAGATTGGTAAAAACCTACCAATCACCCTTAGATAAGATTAACGAAGAATTTGAAGCGGCAACCGGGGAAGAGACTACCGTTGAAGAAAAGGAAATGATCAAAGGCTTGGTCAAATTCGGAAAAACTTCGGTAAAGCAAATCATGAAGAGCCGCATTGATATTACCGCATTTAGTTCTGAGCAGACATTCGGAGAGGTATTAGAAAAAATCAGCAAACATGGTTTCTCAAGAATACCGGTATACAAGGATGGCATTGACAATGTTGAAGGTATCCTTAACATAAAGGATTTGTTCCCTTATATTAAAGAGCAGGAGAATCCTGATTTTGACTGGCTTAAACTTCTGCGTCCCGCTTATTTTATACCCGAAACAAAAAAAATTGAAGAACTTCTTAAGGAATTCCAACAGATGCGTCAACATATGGCTATTGTTGTGAATGAATATGGAGGTGTTGCAGGTCTTGTTACCCTGGAAGATATTATTGAAGAAATTGTAGGAGAAATTGCAGATGAGTTTGATGAAGAAGATCAGACTTATATTAAGATCAATGATAACTCCTGGCTTTTCGAAGGAAAAATATCTCTTAATGATTTCTGTAAAGTATTTGACCTGGACCCTTCTGTTTTCGAAGAGGTGAAGGGAGAGGCAGAATCTCTTGGTGGTTTGCTGCTTCAGCTGAACTCTGACCTTCCTGAGCTGGGAGATAAAATTATGTTTGAGCGATTCCTATTTATAGTGGAATCTGTGAATAACAAAACTGTAAAGAAAGTAAAAGTATCAATTGTTGAGGCAAATGAGGTTAATGAAACAGGCAGCTAAATTTTTATCAGTTATTGTATCCGTAGCTGCATTATATTCCTGCACAGATCAAGAAGAATATACGCCAAAGCCAAAGGGCTATAACCGTATCGATCTTCCGAATCCGGAATATGTAAAGTTAACAGAAGACCATCCTTATACTTTCGAAATTTCGAAATTTGCAGAGGTGTTGAAAGACACTTCTCCTATTGCTGAGCCTCATTGGATAGACGTTTATTATCCTGAATATAAATGTAATGTACAGATTACTTATAAGCCACTACACAATAATAAACAAACTTTGAACGAGCTTTTTTCGGATTCGCACAGGTTAAAAGGGGGTC
The DNA here is from genome assembly GCF_000775915.1 of Sporocytophaga myxococcoides. Classification (NCBI taxonomy): domain Bacteria; kingdom Pseudomonadati; phylum Bacteroidota; class Cytophagia; order Cytophagales; family Cytophagaceae; genus Sporocytophaga; species Sporocytophaga myxococcoides. The sequence goes on along the minus strand of NZ_BBLT01000003.1, from coordinate 3,812 downwards.
ACCAGAAAAAAGCTACTTCTATAGATGAGCTGGTTACCAAAACCGATAAGGGAAAATATGTGACCTACTTTGAACTGGAAGGTGAAGTGCCGAGTCAATTTCAGTTTTATGTTACGGACTCCACCAAACATTTCCTGAGAGGGGCATTGTATTTTCGGACAGCAACTAAAAATGATTCCCTTTCTCCCGTCATTGAATATATGAAAAACGACATAGTTCATATGATGAACACCTTGGAGTGGAAAAACTAAAAAATTTAGTTTTCTTTTTATACCTTTATTCCTTTAAAAAATCCTGAAGGAATAATGGCTGGATTTTTCGAAACCAGAATCGAATTTTTAAAAGGAATTGGTCCGCAGAAGGCAGCTTCTCTGAATAAGGAGTTGTCTATATTTACCTATGCGGATCTGATACAGCATTATCCTTTCCGATATGAAGACCGTTCAAAAATCTATAAAATTTCCGAAGTACATGAAGAGCTTCCCTATATTCAGATAAAGGGAAGAATTACGGGCATGTCCTCCGCTGGCACTTTGGCCAAGAAGAGGATCATGGCTGAGTTTTCTGATGGTACCGGTATCATTGAGCTTGTATGGTTTCAGGGAGCAAAATGGGTTGTGAGTTCCTTAAAGACAGGCGTTGACTATCTTGTCTATGGGAAACCCAACATTTTTAATGGAAAGATCAACATAGCGCATCCTGAAATGGAGCTTTTTATGGAGAAATCTCTCGATAAAGGACTTCATCCTGTATATAGCACAACAGAAAATCTCAAGCGCAAACATCTCGACAGCAGGGCAATTGCCGCACTTCAGGAAAAGCTTCTTGAGATCGCAATGCCTTCCATTCAGGAGACACTGCCCACTGAATTGATCACGCGCTATAAGCTTCTTTCAAAAAAAGAAGCGATGAAAAATATCCATTTTCCCGGTTCTCCAAGACTGCTTGATGAAGCTAAGCGAAGGCTCAAGTTTGAAGAACTGTTTTTCATACAGCTCCGGCTCTTCATGCAGAAACAGATGCGTAAGGAAAATTTCAAGGGGCAAATTTTCAGGAATATTCCTTTGCTGAATGAGTTCTACAAAAACCACCTGCCTTTTGACCTTACTGATGCACAGAAAAGAGTTGTAAGAGAAATATATAAAGACCTTTGTTCAGGTAAACAGATGAACAGGCTTCTTCAGGGAGATGTGGGAAGTGGAAAAACTATTGTGGCATTTGTGTGTATGCTTATGGCTATCGATAATGGAGCTCAGGCAGCATTAATGGCACCTACTGAGATTCTGGCAGATCAGCATTTCAAAGGGTTAAAAGAATTTGCAGACAAACTTGGGCTTACAATGGCATTGCTTACGGGCTCTACAAAACAGAAGGACAGAAAGGTTATTTTTAAAGACCTTGAAGAGGGGAAGTTAAATTTTATAGTAGGCACACATGCATTAATTGAAGACAATGTAAAGTTTAAAAATCTGGGTATTGTCATCATCGATGAGCAACATCGTTTTGGTGTAGCACAACGGGCAAAGCTTTGGAAGAAAAATGTAATCCCTCCTCATATACTTGTGATGACAGCAACTCCGATCCCTCGGACCCTGGCCATGACGCTTTATGGAGATCTTGATATATCTGTGATCGATGAATTACCGAAAGGGAGAAAGCCGATTAAAACAATGCATCAGTTCGATAAAGATCGAATAAAGCTTTTCGGCTTCATGAGAAAACAGATTGAAGAAGGGCGCCAGGTATATGTGGTTTATCCATTGATAGAAGAAAGCGAAACTCTTGATCTCAAAGATCTTATGGATGGATATGAAAGCATCAGCAGAGCCTTTCCGGATTATGCGCTTGGGATTCTCCACGGCCGCATGACTCCTGATGCAAAGGACTATGAGATGAAACGGTTTGTAAAGGGAGAAACAAAAATACTTGTCTCTACTACTGTTATAGAGGTTGGGGTGAATGTTCCCAATGCAAGTGTAATGGTTATTGAAAATGCAGAACGATTTGGTCTTTCGCAATTGCATCAGTTGAGGGGACGCGTAGGTAGGGGGTCTGACCAATCGTATTGTATACTAATGTCCAATTATAAACTCAGCCGTGATAGCAAGGTACGTTTAGAGACAATGGTTAAAACCAACAACGGATTTGAGATTGCAGATGTAGATTTAAAGCTAAGGGGCCCGGGGGATCTTGCGGGGACACAACAAAGCGGAGTGCCTAATCTTATCATTGCGGACTTATCACAGGATGCTGTGATCGTAAAGGAAGCCCGGAAAGCTGCTGAAGAGATTATTGATAAAGATCCTAATTTGGATAGTGATGAAAACAGGAATATTAAACGGCAGATTAATTCTTTCTCCAAGAATGATTTAAACTGGAGCAGAATAAGTTGAGTTGTAAACATAAAGCTGAAAGCGTAAAGCGAAATGGCAATAGCTGTAGAGACGCCATGCTGGCGTCTCATTGGCGATATGGGACTAGTGAGACATTTGAGTATAAGTGATAAAAAAAGGTAATCCCGCTCATTCTTAAATAAAACCTCATGAAAATTAGCGCAGGTCTTTTAATGTATGTTTTTCAACCAGAATTACGGTTGTTGCTTGCGCATCCGGGTGGTCCTTTTTTTAAAAATAAAGATGAAGGTAGCTGGACTATTCCTAAGGGAGAGGTGGGGACAGAGGAGGAAATTATGTCTGCAGCTAAAAGGGAATTTATTGAAGAAACAGGAATTCTGGTAAAGGATCCATTGATTGATCTTTCATTTGTTCGGCAGAAATCAGGAAAAAAAGTATATTGCTGGGCTTTTGAAGGAGAAGAAAAATCCATTGAAAATTTTACTTCAAACTCTTTCGAAATGGAATGGCCTCGCAGATCAGGAAAAAAAGCTGTTTTTGTGGAGATTGACAGAATTGAATTATTCACCCCGGCAGAGGCAAGAAAGAAAATTTTGGTAGCTCAGATCTCTTTTATAGATCGTCTGAAAGACTACCTCAATAAGGAGTTATAAAAATATTAAACATACATTAAGAATCGGAAGTTATTTTTTTATCCAATGTATATCATGAAAAGAATAATCAATCTTTATCCGCTATTATTTGTTCTTCTGTTCGTTTGCTGCAAACCTTTTCAGGAAGTAAAAGTAACCCAGATTGAATCAGTTGCATTGGCAGAAAGAACGAATACAATGGTAAAGGTTGATGTGGGAATGAAAATCAATAATCCGAATAACTTTCGAATTAAAATCAAGAAAAGCGATCTTGAGGGTTTTCTTAACGGTAAATCTGTCGGCAAAGTAAATATAACGAATAGAATCGTATTAGCCGCTAAATCGGAAAAGAGCTATACGATGTCATTTACTGCTGATGTTACTCAACTCATGATGTCATTGCCTGTATTGATGATTACAAAAACAGCGGTACTTAATGTAAAAGGATATATCACCGCTAAGGTTTTCATTTTCCGTAAGAGAGTACCGGTGGATATGAAGGAACGTTTTTCTCCGGATGATATTCAGTTTTAAAAAAGAAAATTAAATCAGAGTCTAAGTTTTTCTTATTTCCCTCGTAAATTGATACATTAGAGATCAGTTATTTATATTTTCATATTCACACAGAGCGTTGGTTTTTTGAAACATAGACCATATTTGGTACAATCATCGGTTTCTTGATTGCACTCGCTTTTGTCTAAATTTTTAAGAGAAAAATTACTCAGTTATGGGAGAATTTTTTCATAGGAGTCGACAGAACTCCGCCAGAAATCCAAATCTTTATCAGACCAATCAGACTCAGAACCAAGGGCCTGAGCAAAAACCT